>JBOFVX010000056.1:0-25378 GCA_051653325.1 Metamycoplasmataceae bacterium | reverse complement strand
CAAATATTAAAGGGGGTTGATAATTTTTATTATAACTCTGATGATAAGGAAGATCCTAAAGCTATTATAGTAAAAGAAAATAGAATTATTGAAAATGATGAAAATGAAACAATTAGTATTTTAAATTCTATTAAAAATCAGGATAAAAAATTATTTAATTTTCCAGGATTTACGAATGAAAGTAATATTGATGAAAATATAATAACTAGAACTAATTCGATTGCAGATCAATGTAATATTGAATTTCCGAAAATTGAGTCTCTATTTCCTAAATTTAATACAGGATCAAATATTACTTCCTTGGAATATTTGAAGAACCTAATTAAAGATTCATTTAAAGAAAAATTTGAAGTGATGAAAAATAACGATATTAATGTTGTTAAGGAAAGAATAAAATATGAATTATCTATAATAGAAAAATTAAATGTTTCTGATTACTTTTTAATCATTTGAGATTTTATGAAATGAGGAAAAGAAAATAATATTTCATTTGGTCCAGGAAGGGGTTCTTCAGCGGGTTCAATAATTTCATTCTTGTTGGGTATTACAGAAATCAACCCATTAGAATATAATTTACTTTTTGAAAGATTTTTAAACCCCGAAAGAATATCAATGCCTGATATTGATATTGATGTTCAGGATGATAAAAGATCTATTCTAATAGAATATATACAAAATAGATATGGTTATGAAATGGTTGCTCAAATTATTACATTTCAAAGAATGACTTCAAAAAGTGCTTTTAGAGATGTAGCAAGAATTTTAGAAATTCCAAATTCAGAGGTTAATGTTATTTCTAAATTAATTCCTTTAGATATTAGTCTAAAAGATGCATATAATAAATCTTCTTCTTTTAGAGCTAAAATTAATGAAAAAGAAATTTATACAAAAGCATATGAACATGCATTAAGGATAGAAAATCTGCCAAGACAAAAGGGAACACATGCAGCAGGAATAATCATTTCTGAAATTCCCCTTGTCCAAAAGATACCTGTAATCTATGAAAATGATACATTAGTTTCTCAATTCTCAATGGATAACCTTGAATCATGAGGTATGTTAAAAATTGATTTACTTGGATTAAGAACATTATCTATTATTGAAAATATTATTGATGAGATAAATAAAAAAAATGATAATAGTATTTTGTTTAAAAATATTCCCTTGGACGATTCAAAAACTAATGCATTATTGTCAAGCGGAAATACAGTGGGTATTTTTCAATTAGAATCTCCTGGTATGATGAACACTTTAAAGAAGGTTGAAGTAAGTGATTTTAATGATCTTGTAGCAATCATCTCATTATATAGACCTGGACCAATGTCTAATATTTCAACATATTCAAAAATAAAACACAAGGAAATGAAGATGGATTCATTAACAAGGGAATATGATGAAATTGTTAAAAGTACTTATGGAATAATGATCTATCAAGAACAAATTATGGAAATAGCACAACGATTTGCGGGGATGCCTTTTGGTCAAGCGGACCTATTAAGAAGAGCCATTGGAAAAAAAGATAAATTAGAAATGAGCAAATTGGAAAGTGTCTTTGTTAATGGGGCTCTATCAAAAGGCAAGTCAAAAGAATTAATTGAAAGAATATATAAAGAGATTGAAAAGTTTGCAGAGTATGGGTTTAATAAATCACATGCCATTGCATATGCAACTGTTTCATATAAGATGGCATATTTAAAAGCATGATATCCTATTGAATTTTATACTTCAATTCTTTCATCGCTTCCCGGTTTAGATACCATTAATAAATATGTTGTTGAAGCTAGATTAATGGGTTATCAAATAGTTAGCCCTCATATAAATGATTCACATGAAAATGTTTATAATTTAAATAGTAAAATAATTCTTCCTTTAATTATGATTAAAGGTTTAGGAAAAGTTGCTAGTGACAAGATTCAAAATGATAAAGATATAAATGGATCATATACAAGTTTTTTTAATTTTGTTGCAAGAGCTAAAAGAATGAAGTTGGGTGATGCTATAATCGATATCTTAATAAGATCGAATTCTTTAAGAGTTTTCGGAAATATGGCAACTTTAAATGTTAATTTAACAAGAGCAAAATATTATGCTGATTGTGTAATTATTTCCAAGGATGATGAATTAATTATTGAATATGATTTAGCATCAGAACAAGAACTTATTTTGGAAGAGATTAATATAATTGATGAAATGAACTATGAAGAACAATATTTAGGAGCAAAATATAATTCGTTCCCAACAATCGATTATGAAACAAAAGACAAGTTAAAAAATTTATCTAAACTAGTAGAGTATAGAATAGTTTTATATGTCGAAAAGATTGTTGAAAGAAAAGCCGATAAAAATGGTAATAAATTTGGTATTGTAACATTGAGTGATAGTAGTGGCTCAGAAGAAATATTTATATTTCATCCAAATTGAGAATCATTTAAAGAAATAAAATTATCTTCATTAATTGAATGTAAAATAATTAAAATGCAAAGTCAGGATAAGGTTAATTTTAGAATTAGTGATTGGAAGGTTATTAAATAATGAAAGACAAAATATTATTAATTGATGGTAATTTGTTATTATTTAAAAGTTTTTTTGCAACATTATATTCTCATCATAAATTAGTAACTAATATTGGTATAAATACTTCTGCAGTACATACATTTTTTTTATCTTTCATTAAGGTTATTGAAACTTATAAACCAACCCATTGTTTTGTTGCTTTTGATGCAGGAGAAAAAACAAAAAGGCATGAGGAATATGATGATTACAAGGCGGGCAGAGAGAAAGCACCTATTGAAATATTTGAACAAAAGAAAATAATTTTAGAAATTCTTGATGCTATGAAAATAATGCATATGGATATGGAAGGTTATGAAGGAGATGATTTAATTGCCAGTTTAGCTGTTAAATTTTCAAATGAAAATGAAATTTTAGTTTGATCAGATGATCAAGATTTATTACAATTAATTGATAATAATGTTAGTGTAATTGTTAAGGATAATAAAACAAAGCAATTTATGATTAAGGATATTAACAATTTTAGAAGTTTGCATGGTTTTGAACATTATCAAATACCTGATTTCAAAGGGATTTCAGGGGATTCATCTGATAATCTCCCTGGTATTAAAGGCATTGGTCCAAAAGGCGCCATAGATCTTTTAAGTAGATATGGAACGTTAGAAAATATTTATCAACATATCGGTGAATTAACTCCTAGCCAACAAGAGAAATTCATTTCTTCAAAAGAGATTGCTTTTATGTGTAAGAGATTGGCAAAATTGGAAATGTTCTTGAATGTTGATATTACATTAGATGAACTAAAGATAAAAAATTTAAATAATGAAGAAGTTTTAAATATATTAAGCAAATACGAACTAAATACCATTAAAAGATTATTACTAAAGAATAATGATCTTAATATTATTGATTAAATAATAACTAAGAATTATTAGAATTATTAGTTTTCAATATTGCTAAAAATGCTTCTTGAGGAACTTCAACCTTCCCAAATGCTTTTGCTCTTTTTTTACCAGCTTTTTGTTTCTTCAAAAGTTTTTGACGACGAGTAACATCTCCACCATATAATTTAGCAGTTACATCTTTACGATAAGCTTTAACAGTTTCACGAGCAATAATTTTTCCGCCAGCAACAGCTTGAATGGGAACTTCAAAATTTTGACGAGGAATAACTTCTTTTAATTTTTTAACTAAATCACGGGATTTATAATCAACAAAATCTCTATGAATAATTGCACTTAATGCATCTACTTTTTCTCCATTTAATAAAATATCTACTTTTACTAAATCAGAAGCCTGATAATCAGTTAGTTCATAATCAAAAGAAGCATAACCTTTAGATGCTGATTTCATTTTGTCAAAGAAGTCAAAAATTATTTCTACTAATGGTAATTCATAAATTAATTTTCTTCTAGTTGCATCCATATATTCTAAATCAATATATTTTCCCCTTTTAGTTTGACAAAGATCCATAATTACACCTATATATTCATCATTGACAATAATTGTAGCTTTAATATAGGGTTCTTCAATCTTACTAATTTTCACTTTATCTGGAAATTCAGACGGATTAGCAATTATTTTCATTGTTTTATCGGTCATGTAAACCTTGAATTCTACTGAAGGTGCAGTTGCAATTATTTCTATCCCAAACTCTCGCTCTAATCTTTCTTGAAGAATTTCCATATGCAATAAACCTAAAAATCCAATTCTAAAACCAAATCCTAATGCCTTTGAAGTTTCAGGCTCATAAGTAATTGAAGAATCTGACAGCGAAATTTTTTCTAAGGAATCTTTAAGAACATCATAATCTTTTCCATCAATTGGATAAAATCCTGTATAAACTACGGGATTCATTTTTTTATAACCTGCTAGCGCTTCTGCAGTAGGGTTTTTAGTAAGGGTTATTGTATCGCCAACAGCCACATCTTTTGCTTCTCTAATTGAACCAGCAATTCAACCAACTTCACCCGAAGTTAATTTATCATGTTTAACTTCATGAGGTTTCCTTACTCCTAATTCAGTTACAGTGAATTTTTTAGTATTAGACATGAAAAAAAATTCATCACCAACCTTAACTTGTCCGTCGAAAATTCTCACCAAAAGAATGACACCTCTAAATGAATCAAAATAAGAATCAAAAACCAATGCTTTTAAGGGTAATGAATCATCACACATTTTAGGAGCAGGAATATGTTTAATTATTGCTTCAAATACTCCCTCAATATTTTGTCCTGTCTTAGCTGATATTAATACTGCGTCTGAAGCAGGAATTCCAATAACATCTTCAATTTCTTTTTTAATTTTATCTGGATCTGAAGAAGGTAAATCGATTTTGTTAATAATTGGAATTATTTCAAGTTCATTATCAATAGCCAAATAAACATTCGCAAGAGTTTGAGCTTCTATCCCTTGGGTAGCATCAACCAATAATAAAGCCCCTTCTGTAGCAGCTAAAGATCTTGAAACTTCATAAGTAAAGTCAACATGACCAGGTGTATCAATTAAATGAAATAAATAATCTTTATAATTAATTTGCACTGCATTTAATTTTATTGTTATCCCTCTCTCTTTTTCTAAATCCATTGTGTCAAGATGTTGTGCTTTTAGATTTCTAGAATCAACAGTTTTTGTATATTCTAATATTCTATCAGCTAATGTACTCTTACCATGATCAATATGAGCTATTATTGAGAAATTCCTTATCTTTGATTTATTCATTTTTTAATTATAAACAATTAAAAGTAAATGCTTGTTCTTTTTAGTGTTTTAATTGATAAAATTATTCTAATATGGGAAATAATGAAATAATCAATAAATGAAGGAATGCACTAGTTGATGATAAGAATGCTACAAAACAACTTGCTAAAATAAAGGAACTAACTGATGATGATCCTTTTTTTACAAAATTATTATTTGATTCTAAAAAGATTGTCAGTAGAATTGGTATTGGTTATGGAAAATTAAATAAACTAGTTGTTGAACTTATTGCCTATTCATTTGCAAATATCCTAAAAGAAAATAAAGAAAGTGATAGCGTTATTGATGTAATTGTTTGTAGTGACGGATCACAGGAAATAGAAACATTTTTAAATAATATTGCTGATGTTTTGACTTATGAAGATTTAACAGTAACTGCATTTAAAAGATTTACAGGTTATGATAAAAAATTTGTAAGAAGAACAATAAACAAATTAGAATTAAGTGCTGGAATATTTATTGAAAGATCTATTTATAATAATGAGGTTTTTAATATTCATTTTATTGATTCTTCAGGTAATGATTTTAATGATGATCTAATTAAAATCATTGAAGAAGAAATTAATAAAAATGATATTTTTTCAATTAAATCTAAACCAGCTAAGATTGATTTTCTTTCCAACAATAAATTAATAAATGATTATATACAAAAGATTCTTTCACTTTCAAGTAGAAAAGGTGACCAAAGAAAAGTTAAAGTAACAATTTCAAATTATAATGAAGGTGTTACTGAAATTTTAAAAAAGATATTGGGTAATATGGATTTTAATTACAAAATAAATACTAACATTAATAAGGGTAATATAAATATTAAGAAAAATAGAAATGATGGATCATTCATTAATTTCTATTGAAGAGATATTAGATTTGCAAGAAGAAACAAATGTGATATGTTGATATGTCCTTCAAGAAATGGATCAGCTCTTAATCTCTTTATTTTCAATGGTAGACAAGTATTTCATTTGGATGCTAATGAAATTACCTTAATGTTTTTAAACTTCTTTTTTATCGGAGTTAATATCGATACTAAAAAAATCCCTAACTCATACATCGGAACTGACTTACCACCTATTCAAAATATTAGAAATTTAATTAATAAATATAATTTAGAACTTGCAATCTCAGAAGATGTCAGAATAGTTGATGAAAGGTATTTGCTTTTTTATTGGAATCAAAATTCTCAATTTATATTTGGTGAAAATTATAGTACTGAGTTTGGTTTTCATCATTTAATAATTAGATTTCTGGAAATGATTAATTATTACAAAACTCAAAGACTTAATCTTGGTTCTCAAAGAAATGTCTTAACCAAAATGTATGGATCATATAAAACTCATATAATAATCTTGAATAATTCTTTGAGTCAACTTTATTTATTCTTAGATAATATTGATAAATCCGAGTTGGCTTCAAAATATCCTATTGAAAATGTTGTAAGGTATGATGATTTAAATATTCTAAGTGAAAATCTTGTTGCCAAAGTAATATTTATGAGTGGAGAAGAATTACTAATTAAATATAATTATATTAATAAAAAAATAGTTATTTTCGTCAGGTTAGAAAATGATAATATTAAATTATGAAATATAAATCATTTTACAAAAAATGCATTTGTTAAAAATATCACAAAATTAATAAAAAAAAGCTTGCACTTAAACTTATAAAATAATTTTATTTATCCTTATAGTAATAGTTAATAATCTTATTATTAGACAGTTCAAACTCAGATGGATTTTCATAAATTAAAGTAGCGGGATTTTTGGCACATAAAGTTAATAATTGTTTTAAAAGAAGGTATTTATTTAAATCAGTTGTGTCAATTAAGGATTCACTAATAATAATTGCTTGAGGCATTATAGACTCAATGATAGTAATAACTTCAGGAACAATACTATTAATTTTAATTCCAAATTTAATGCCATTTGATTTTAGTGTTAAAGCAATTAACTCAAAATTTTGTAGATTTGTTGACTCAAGAAATTTAACAATAAAAACGATACTTTTGTATTCTTTAATTTGATCAATATTTTGTAGTATTACATAGTCATTGACATCAATTAAATATTGATCCATTTTTTTAAAAGAATTCAATTTAAATTCAAAATATTCATCTTCTATTGAAGGCAAAATATTGTCCTTTTCAAGAATCTTTTCTGTTCAAAAATTGACAGGATAATCAATCTTTGGTTTCATATACTTTGCAATAACATTATTGTTATTTTTATAATCTTTAATTGGTATCTCAACAGAACCAATATTTTTATTTTTTATCATATCGTTTAATAATGAATAATTTTCTTTAAATTCCTCGAATTCATTAAAGAAAATGTTCTTAGTGCTAAAATAAAATATCTTCTCTAGTTGTGAAGATTTAATAAGTGAAAAATAAATACGATTCATTACTTTTAATAAATCTTTTTGATTGAAAAGATTTTTACTTTCAACCACTGCTATTGAATCACAATATGCATCGAGATTCTTAGAGCTTTTTATCTTCTCAAATCTTTCAACAATTTTCTTTATCTCAGTTTGAACGATTTCACTATTTTCACCATAAACTATTAAAATAACTATGTTCCTTGAAATAAAAAAATCAAGATTTTTCATTTTTAAGTTTTCAAATAATATTGTCACAAACTCCTTAAAAGTTAGGTGATCTTTACTCCTTAAATTAAAAGCAATGAAAGATTTGTATGAATTCTTATTTTCAAATAAATCTTCCTTAGTTATTATTCTTAACCCCTTTGGTAATTTCTTAACATAACTTCATTTTATTGTAGAATTTATTTCATTATTAGTTTGGAAAAATTCAACGACTCACTCAATGCTATAATCAGATTCCGGTGTGGTTTCATTTTTAATAATAAATTTTACATATTTTTTATTAATTTTTATATCATCAAGAGCAGTTAAAAATTTTTCTTTATTATCAGCAGTCAGATTATTTAAAAATTCATTAATATCCATTCAACCTTCACTGAAATATTCGTCATCATTTTTTTTGGTAGAGTCTATATCTATCATTTGAATTAAGTCATATTTTCTAAGTCTATTATTTTTTAAATCAATATCGACAAGAAAAATTCCACTATTCGACTTTAAAGCATTCTTTTTCTGAGAAATTTCTACTATAACGAAAAGAACACAAAGAGATATTAACAATATCGCGAATATAGTGACCATTATGGTGACGATTACATTGTCCATTCTTAACTTAGCCTCTCAATTGATTTGTGGTTTTTAAGAAATTGCTTAACACCAATTTCTTCTTTATTGAATTTAATAGTAATTTTATCACCTTCTATATCCAATACAACACCATCTCCAAAAGAAATATGAGAAATTAAATCGCCTACCACATAATTCTTACTAATTTTAATATCATTTTCAAAGTTTCTAATGGCAGTTAAATCACTTACATGAGCAGAAATATCAATTCCCATTTCGGAAATAAATCTTGATGGATATTTTTGATTAATAACATCGGCAATAAAGTTTGTTCCACGAGCCCCAGATATGAAAAGTTTTTCTTTAGCCCTAGTTATCGCAACATAGGCAAGCCTTCTTTCTTCTTCCATATATATTTTTTGTTGTTCTTCATCTTCAATTTGTGATATTCTAGCAGAAGGAAAAACATCTTCATTCAAACCAATAATAAATACATTTTTGAACTCTAATCCTTTCGAGGCATGAATAGTCATTAAGGTTACATAATTAATAGCATCCTCTTCAGCATCAGCAGAAATATTCATTAAAGAAATCTCACCTAAATAATCTTCTAATGTTAATGTAGGATTTTTAAATTGTCAATTGTCAATTGATTTAAACAATTCTTGAATATTTTCTAATTTAGAATCAGACTCTGTATTATCTTCTTTAATTAGATTAATATATCCAATTGAAGTCAAAAATGATTCAATAACTTTACTAATTGGGAGGTTTCTTTCAATAAAACTTTTATGTTTCCTAATCTCATTGAGAAAATTAACAATATTAATTTTTGTTTCTTTTGGAACAGGTAATATCTTAAAACTTTCGACAAGCGCTTCATAAAGAGGTAAATCTTTTTCATGAGCAAATTGAACAAGTTTTGCTTCTGTTACAGGACCTATTTTTCTCGATGGAACATTTATTATTCTTTGTAAGTGTATTTGTGGGGTTGTTTTAGATATTGTCCATAAAAAGGAAATAACATCCTTCACCTCTGTTCTTTCAAAGAATTTCTGGCCACCAAAAATTTTATGATTAATTGATTCAGCAACTAAACTTGACTCAATTAATCTAGAATAATAGTTTGAACGATAGAATATTGCAATGTCTTTTAGTTGAACTTTGTTTCTTTTTAATTCATTAATTTGTGTAACTACTCATCTTGCTTCAGCTTCTTGAGAATATGCATAGTGGAATTGAATTGGATCACCCTTTTCACCTGAAGCCTTAAGTGATTTCGGCATTCTATCTTCATTTGAACGTATAAGTTTATTGGCTGCATTTAAAATATTTTTAGATGAACGATAATTAATGTCCATTGTAATGGTTGTAGTATTTTTAAAGTCATTATGAAAATTATTAATTAAATGAATGTCAGCTCCACGTCATGAATAAATAGTTTGATCTGGATCACCAACAATCGTAATATTTTTTAAATTTGATAGTCGTTTAATAATGTTATATTGGATAATTGAAGTATCTTGAAACTCATCAATAAGAATATAATCAAATTTATTGGATCATTTTACTCTAACTTTAGGAAACTTTGTTAATAATTTGTCAGTTAAAATTAGTAAATCATCAAAATCCACATATTTCTTTTCTTTTAATTCAGCAATATATTTTTGATAGATCTCCATTTTTAAAATTTCAGTATCGTTCTCTATTTTAACATCATGATAATGAGGTGTTAATGATGAAATTTTTCTTTTTGAAATATATTTTAAAATTGAAGAATAAGAAAGTAATGAACTTGTCAAATTAATTTCTTTATATATCTTTTTTAAAACATATATTTGGTCTGAGGCATCGAGAACTATAAAATTTTGTGGATAATCTAAATGTGTTATTTCTTCTCTTAAGAATTTATAACAAAGTGAGTGAAATGTCGAAATATTACAATTTTCTCCTTCTTCACCAATTATTTCAACAACCCTTGATTTCATTTCATTTGCTGCTTTATTAGTAAATGTAAGTGCAAGAATTCTTTCTGATTTTATATTCATCTTTTTGATTAAGTAAGAAATTTTTCTAGTTAAAACGCGGGTTTTCCCAGAACCTGCTCCAGCGATAATTCTTAGAGGACCATTATTTTTAAGAATAGCTGCTTTTTGTTCTTTATTAAGATGTTTAAATATGTGGTCATCAAAAATATTTTTTTCTTCTTTGTTCATAAATTAATCCTTTCAAATTATTTCTTTCTTTCTTACTTTTTCTCTTATTATTTCTTTATTAATTTCATCAAAAATATCTATATATTTTTTGGAGTATACCATTTGAATTTCTACAAATCTGTCATTAAGACTATACATATTTTTATTCATATTTATAGAAAGAATACTAAATATGTTTATAAATACGATTAAACCCGAAGTTGTTGATGGTATTGCTATTAATGTTGATTCTCAAGCCTCCAAAACTAATCCATCATCATTAGTTTTATTAGATATATCGGACATTTTTTGGAATAACTCTGGGCTAATGAAAGACATAGTAACAAGTATGCTAAATATTCAAAGAAATGAATATAGTTGATTTCTTTTGATAACCATCAATCATATAGGTTCTTCTTTTAATGAGATAAAGTTTATTTGACAAACTAGCATACCGATTGTTTTTCCTTGTAATAGTATTGGAATTATGATAAATAAAATGGTGATTTCAAATATAACCAATACCATTCAAGCATAGTAACCTCAATGAATAATTACTAGTGAATCATTAATTTTCTTAATGGCAATAAGCGATGAAGAGATTGCAATTACACTAAATATTATCAAATCAATTAATATAGATAAAATTCTTATTCAAAATCCTGCAGGTTTATTTATAGTTTTCATTAATTACTCTTTAAGAATTCTAATTATTTTTGTTCACTCTGTAGGAGAATGTACTTTATATAAATATTCAGTTTCAGGTAAATTTAATAGCATGTATTTATTTGTATAATTGAATGATGGAAATTCCTGTATTCTAATCTTCTTATTTCTCTCGTATATTTTTGCCAATAATTTTTTTCTTGCTGTAGCACTTGATAATTTATCAGTTAATTTTTTATGAGTGTACCATAAGGGGATGATCATCTCATTATCAAAAATTTGGGCATATTCTATTTCTTGAATATATTTATTTTCAACTAAATATTTACTCCTAATGTTTTTTCATTCTTTATAAAACACTTGATAATTTGGAATATCATCTTTTTCAATAAAAATATTACAATAAGCTTTATTAATATAAACATATGTTTCGGCACTCAGGAATAGAAAATATAAGAATTCCAATGATAAATGTGAGGTCGATTCAATATAAGATGTTTTTTTGTTTATTTTATTAGCTAAGGAAATTTTAAATAATTTATTGGATATGAATGGAAATGTAAAGGAAATAATTTTAGGATATTCACTTATTTTGAAAGTGTAATTTTGTTTTAAATTGCACCTCTTTTGAGGGGTTCAATTCTCAAATCCTTTGAATGATGCCTTGAATTCAAAGATATCAGCTTCCACATTTTTTAGGACAACTGAAGACAAATCACTTACACAATTATTGGAAAGTTTTTCATTAGAATTCAATATTATTCCGTGGGTGCCATTTGCAATTTTGCAGGCTTCGACAATCACTTCATTAAATCCAATTTTTCTAGTTGTGAAAACTACTTGCAATTTTATGTTCGATTTCTTTTCAATTTCATTAAATTTATTTAATAATTCTTTTGAAGTGTTGTTTGTTAATACAATTAACTCAAATGATACTGATTTTTGTTCCAAAATGTTATTAAAAAAATGTTTGTTAATCTCATTTGAATAGATTGGAACAATTAAAGATATCATTTTTTACTTCCTAACTTCTTATATTATAAATAATAAATTTACACACACTTGACATGCATATAAAACAATTATAACATAAACTACATTTTTAAATTTCCTGCTGTTCTTGGATATGGAATTACGTCTCTAATATTTTCTATACCAGTTACATACATAACTAATCTTTCAAATCCCAATCCAAAACCTGATGAGCCAGAATCACCATATCTTCTTAAATCTAGATATCAACTTAAATCATTCTCATTAATATTAAAATCTTTCATTCTTTGTTTTAATATTTCGATTCTTACTTCTCTTTGCGAACCACCAATTAATTCTCCAATTCCAGGAACAAGTAAATCAAAAGCAGACACAGTTTTTTTGTCATCATTTAAATGCATATAAAATGCCTTAAAATCCTTTGGATAATTAATAATTGCAACTGGACCCTCACAATGTATTTCTGCTAAATATTTTTCATGTTCAGAGTTTAAATCCATCCCAAATTCAATATTAGAATTTTCAAAAATGTTTTTATTCTTTTTAAGAACTTCAATTGCATCATTATAATCCATAATTTGTAATGGATTATCAAGATATAAATTTAAATTCTTCAATAATTTATTTTCACTTTTATCATCTAAAAATTTGAATTCATCGATATGTATTTTAATAGTGTTTTTTATTATTGTTTTTAACATATCATCAGCCAATTTTATGACATCATTTAGTTTATAAAAAGCAATCTCTGGTTCTAACATTCAAAATTCTGCAGCATGTTTTTTTGTGTTTGAATTTTCTGCTCTAAATGTTGGGCCGAATGTATAAACTTTCTCGAAACCAATTGCATATGATTCAGCATGTAATTGTCCTGTTACAGAAAGAGTAGCTTTTCTAGGAAAGAAATCTTTTTTCATTTCATCATTTACAGTGAATGTCTCTCCAGCACCTTCGCCATCATTCGAAGTAATAATTGGAGAATGCATATAAAGAAAGTCATGTTTATTAAAGAAATTATGAATTTCCTTTGATAGTGTTGACCTTATTAACATCACTGATCTTAAAATATTGGTTCTATGTCTTGTATGAAGAGTTTCTCTTAAGGTTTCTAAATTAATTTCTTGTTTTTGAATAGGGAAATCCTCGTCACATAATGATAATAGTTCAATTTTTTTTGCCACACATTCAAAAGGTTGTTTATCGCTATTACTTTTAACAAAATCACCATTTATGGCAACGGAAGATCCTATTCTTCATCTATCAATATCACTAAAATTAGAAATGTCTGATTTAACAACTATTTGTAATGAAGTAATTGTAGAACCATCATTTATATTTATAAATCTAATTTTTGCATTACCTCTATTTGCTGTAATTCAACCTCTTATAAATATTGCTTTTGTTTCCTTTGCATTTACTATTAGATTTTTTATGTTCATCTTATATCTTCCTAATTTTCTAAATTTGTTTTATTTAATAAAAGTATAGAATAAATATCTAATTTCTCTCTTTAAAAAGATTAAAATATTAAAAATATGCAGTAAGAGATTAATAAAAATACAATTATTAACAAATTATAAACTTTTGCACTAACAAAATGATAAAATTGTTTTATGAATTATAAAGCACTCTACAGGACATATAGACCAGCCAATTTCAGTGAAGTTGAAGGGCAAGATCACATTGTTCAAACATTAACCAATTTAATAAAATTACAAAAAATATCTCATGCATATCTTTTTTCAGGTCCTAGAGGAACAGGAAAAACTTCTGTTGCTAAAATTTTTGCTAATGTTATCAATTGTGGTCACAGTGTTAATATTGAAATAGCTTGTCCACTTTGTATTATGACAATCAACAATTCGGTTGACATAATTGAGATTGATGCTGCATCTAACAATGGAATTAATGAAATTAGAGAATTAAAAGAAAAAATTAAATTCGTACCAACAAAATTTAAATATAAGATTTATATAATTGATGAAGTTCATATGTTAACTAAAGGAGCCTTCAATGCACTTTTAAAAACACTTGAAGAACCCCCTAAACATGTTATTTTTATATTGGCTACAACTGACCCAGATAGATTGCCATTAACAATTCTAAGTAGGGTTCAAAGATATAATTTCAAAAGAATAAGTAGAGAAACAATTCAAAAACAACTTAAATATGTTTTTGGTAAGGAAAATATTGAATCAGAACCGGGAGTAATAGAAATAATAGCAATGATAGCTAATGGTTCATTGAGAGATGCACTTTCTATTGCTGACCAAATAAATGCATTTTCAAAATCTGATATTAAATTACAAGATATTAATGAGATTTTTGGATTAACTTCAAAAGAAAACCAAGTTCAACTTTTGAATTATTGTGCGGGTAACTTTGTAGGTTTAGCTTTAAAACTTTTTGATGAATTGATCGATCAAGGCATTGATATTCATAGATTAATAAATTCCATGATTAGATTGTTGAAAGATTTCTTATTATATTCAAAAACTAATGATGAATCAATCATTGAAGAATTTGATATCGAAACATTAAATCATATGAAAATAAATCCAGATTTAGTTTATGAAATTATTGATATTTTGATTGTACTTACCAATGAAATAAAATACAGTGATATTCCACAACAATTATTCCAAATAGCAATTATTAAAATTTGTGCACTTAACAATAAATACAATAATGTTTCATTTAATACCATTAAAGAAAATGTAAAAATGTCAAAAGAAAGAGACTTGTCTAAATCACAAACAGCAGAACTAATAGATAATAATGAAGATAAAAAAACAAAAGAGGTTGTTGAGATTAATGAAATCACCGATAACTTCATAATTGAAGATGAAAATAAAAATATTTTTGATGATCAAGATATAAGTGAAGATATCGAATTAAAAAATGACAAAATTCTAAAAGATGTAACTGATATTTTAACATTATCTAATGAATCTAATATTGATGACGATGTTGTCGAAGGCTCAATATTAGGTCAAACTGATACTGAAAATATTATTTATGATACAAATGAATTTTCAGCAGAAGAACTTACTGAAGAGTTAGCTAAAGAATCTAACAATAATAATGCAACAAAACTATTTGATATTTCCAAATCATCTGATGATAATGATTTTGCATTTAGTAATGATCCTAAAAATGAAGACGAAGAAGATGGAGAGAAAGAACCAGTTATTTTAACTCAACCTGATATTATTAATTTATTCTTACTTGGGGATAAACCTGATGTTTCTCAAAAAAAGGCTATGTGGGCAGAAGGATTGCTATTAGTTAATCCGAGATATGCAAAGATAATTAGTTATTTGGAGGACTGTAAAATAATTACTTCATCAAGAAACTTCATCCTAGTGTCATCAGACAATAATAAATCTATAGAATTTCTAACAGAAAATATTTTGACCCCTGTTTTTAAAGATTTTGTTTATGAAACATTTGGTGCACCAATACATTTTTTTGTTGTATCTAAGCAAAATTTCCTTGATTCAGCTGTATTGTTTAAAGAGCTAAGAGATAATGATAAACTACCTGAACCAACTCCATTACCAAAAATGAATAGAAAAGAAGTTAATCAAAGTAAAGAAAATGAATCATTAAGTGCTGAAAAAAAGGGGAAAGAGCTTTTTGGTAGAATATTAAACAAAGTAAGAAAATAGGGGACATAGTATGGATATTAAAAAAATGATGGAGCAAGCGAAAAAAATGCAGGCCGTAATGGAAAAGCAAGAAGCTGAATTAAAAGCCAAAATATTTGTTGTTGAAAAACAAGGAATTACCATTAAAGCAAATGGAAATAGAGAAGTAATTCAAATAGATATAAATGATGCTCTTATTGATCCTGATGACAAAGAGATGCTTCAAGATATTATTATCATTGCGATTAATGAAATAATAGAATTAATAAATGATGAATATGAAAAAATATCACCAAAAAATCAGCAAGGAGCAGCATTCTAAATGGATTCAAGAGAGATAGATAATCTTTCATTATTTTTTCAAAAATTTACTGGTATTGGAAACAAGCAAAGTAAAAGAATGGCTCATCAATTATTAAAGTTTAATGATGAAGAATTCCAAGAATTTTTATTACTACTAAATGAATTAAGGAACAATATTAAGAATTGCAAAATTTGCAAAAATTACACAAGTAAAGACCTCTGCTCTATTTGTTCATTAAATACAAGAGAAAATAAATTAATGATTGTTGAATCTATTGAAGATATTTCTAGGTATGAGGAATGAAAATTTTTTAATGGAAAATATTATGTTTTCCCAATAATATTTAATAATAAATTTGAGCAAATAAATGATTTTAATATCTCAGAATTGACAGAATATGCAAAACAATTTGATGAAATCATTATTGCTTTAAGTGCTACTATCGAGGGAACCTTAACTGCCAATTTCCTAGATAAAAATCTTTCTAATATAACAAAAGTATCACATTTAGCAAATGGTGTTCCTGTTGGGGCATCAATCGAATACATTGATAAATTAACGTTCAAACATGCTTTTCAAAATAGGAAAGGTAGTCAATAATGTTTATTACTTTTGAAGGATTAGATAATTCTGGAAAAACAACAGCTATAAAAAAACTTTCTGAATATTTGAAAAAAAATAACATGGATAGTAATTTTGTATTTACAAGAGAGCCTGGAGGAAATGGCCTTAAAGAAGCGGAATTCATTAGGGAATTTGTTTTATCACCAAAATACGATATTGACCCTATGTCTGAAGCATTACTATATTTGGTTTCAAGAAAAATGCATTTAACAAAAATAATTGAACCCGCTTTAAAAGAGGGTAAAACTGTTATTTGTGACCGTTTTATTGATTCTTCCCTTGCATATCAAGGTGCAGGTAGAAATCTAGGAATTCATAAGATAAAAATATTGAATGAAATTGTTACCGACAAGAAAAGACCTGATTTAACTTTCTTTATCAAGATATCTGCTGAAGAATCAATGAATAGACTTTCTAAACAAAAAGATTCATTAGATAGATTAGAAAAGAATGAAATGGAATTTTATAAAAAGATAGAAAAAGGATATGATTCATTAATTAATGATGATAAAAAAAGATTTATTATTATTGATGGAAATGTTAGTATGGATAAAGTGGCAGATCAAGTTATAAGAGAATTTCTGAAATTTATAGAAACAAAGAAAAAAATAAGCTAAAAAAGAATATACTTAATTTTAAAAAGTAATACTTTATAATTTAGAAATATGTCAAATAAAATTAATTCTTTAAAAGTAATAGAAAATGCAAAACTTACTAACTCTTTTTCTCATGCTTATTTATTTTTCGGGGAATTAGGTGTAGATGTTTTTAATAGTGCTTTTGAGGCAATTAAACTTATTATTTGCGAAGATGATAAATGTATGCAAGCAAAAACATTATCTGAATTGAATTATCCCGATTTACTTGTTGTCAATCCAGAAAATAATTTAATAAGTAAAGAAAGTATTATTTCTATAATTAAGAATATGTCTAATAGTTCATTGGTTATGAATAAGAAAAAGATTCTTCTAATAAAAGATATTGATTTAGGAAATAAATACTCATTAAACTCGCTACTAAAATACATGGAAGAACCATCTGAAAACACACATATAATAATGACCACAAACAGAGTAGATTTTCTACTGCCAACCATTAAATCTAGAGCTCAAAATATTATGATTAGAAGACAAACAATTTCTGAGATAATGGATGAATTAATTTCAAACAATATTGATGAAAAATACATAAGGTTATTTGCAAATATTTTTCCAAACTCAAAAAAAGCAAAGGAAATCGATATAAAGAAATTTGAGATTACTTATAGTGAAATAATGAAAGCCTTAGAATTAGGAATTACTAATTCTGAGAAAATGAAAATTCATTTATATGATCTTATTACAAAAGACAATATATTATATTCAATAAGCATTTTAGAATATTTTTATTTCCAAGTATTAACAGTAATTGAGGATGATTTCCCATTATTTCCTAATCATAAGAAATTGATTAATGAATATAAAAAGAAAGAAATCGACTATTCAGCAATCCAAGCCGAACTGAACCATTGAAAAAAAACATTTATGAATAAAGGAAACTTTAATTTACAAAAGGAAAATCTTTTAATAAAGTTAGTTAACATTTATGAAGAATAAACTGTTTATAGTTGGAACTCCTATTGGTAATTTAAAAGATATCACCCTTCGAGCAATTGAAACATTAAGGGATGTTGATTATATTGCTTGCGAAGATACAAGAGTAACTAAAGTTCTCTTAGCATCACTTAATATTAAAAATAAAAAGATTATTTCTTATCATAATTATAATGAAATTCCTTCAACGAAAGGTATTATAGAATTATTGAATAATGGTAATAGTGTTGCATTAGTAAGTGATGCTGGAATGCCACTTATTGCTGACCCTGGATTTAACCTATTAAAAGAAATAAAAGAAAGAGGATTTAGTTTTGAGATTATTCCTGGCGTGTCTGCCTTAACTACTTCAATTGCAATATCTAGTTTAGGTCCAAATTTTACTTTTCTTGGTTTCCCTAAAAATAAAAAGAGTCAAATGGTGAATCAAATCAAGGATATTACTAGTGGTACCTATATATTCTTTATAGCACCTCATAAATTAATTTTCACTTTGCAAACTCTTAATGAACATTTTGAAGGAAACGAAAAAATATTTTTATGCAAGGAATTGACCAAAAAATTTGAAGAACATTTTGAAGGAACTGCTGGGGAATTATTAAATAAATTGCCTGAAAATATAAAAGGTGAATTTACTTTAATTTTCTCGATTGAAGGAAGAAAGAAAGAAAAAATAAATAAGTATCCAAAGATTAATCAAAATTAATTATAATTAAAATTATGATTAATTTATAAGAATGAGGTAAATATGAAAATGATTTTTGCAACGGATGTTGATGGAACGATTTTAACTGATAGAGGTGTCCCACATGATGACACTAATGATGCTTTTGATTATGCAATTTCTAAGGGTCATTATGTTGTTATAGCTACTGGAAGATCATTATCTAGAGCGAAGCCACTATTAGAAATGATGCCAAGAGTTAATTATCTTGTTTGTAATAATGGGTCATTAATAAAGGATCTTAAAAATAATAAAATAATTTATTTAAAATCTGTTTCACCTGTAAACTATATAGAAATGTTTAATTTTGCCAAAAAAAATAACTTTACACTAACAATGCACACTGATAAAACTACATATATTTATCCTGAAGTTAGATATGAGAATAGTAAAGCTATCGATGAAGAACTTAATGCGAAATTTATGAGATTTTTAAAGTCAAATCCTGATACTAAAATGCTTGAAAATGGTGAATGAGTTACACAACTTTCACTTCTTGGAACTGAGGAACAATGTAAAAAGCATTTAGGAGAAATTCAAAAGATGTTTAGTAAAACAAATAGTGTTTTTTTAACTAATGGAAATTTTATTGATGTTAATCCTTTAAATATTTCCAAATGAACTTCTTTACAATATCTTGCAGATCATTTAAATGTTAAGCATGAAAATATAGTAACATTTGGTGATTCTGGAAATGATCTTGAAATGTTGCAAAAAGCAGGTAAATATGGATTTCCATTAAAGAACTCAACCTATGATTTAACTAAAGTTTTAGACCCAAAAATTGGTGATAATAATAGTAATGCTATTGCTAAAAAAATTATTGAATTAGTTGATAGTAATTAGATAAATTTAATAAAATAAAAAACCGGTAATAAATACCGGTTTTTTAAATTCAAATTTATCTTCTATTAATAGAATAAACCTGGAGCAGCTAGTACTCCTAATATTCCACCAACGATTGGTCCCATTGTTGGTACCAATGCATATGATCAATCTGAACTCCCTTTATTTTTTAAAGGTAACAATTGGTGTACAACTCTTGGAATTAAATCTCTAAATGGATTTAATGAATAACCTGTTGCAGAACCTAATGAGATACCAATTGAAAACACAATTAATCCTACATAGAATGAAGCCTCAGCATTAACTGCCTCTCCAGATACTGTTTCACCTACTACTCCAATTGACGATACAGCAAATACTAATACCATTGTAGCAATAACTTCTGTAACAAAGTTTCAAGGAATTGATCTAATAGCTGGTCCTGTTGAGAATGTAGCTAAGATTGTTGCTGAATCTTCTGTTGCATCATAGTGTTTTTTGAATGTTAATCAAACTAATATTTGACCAAGTGCAGCTCCTATTATTTGGAATAGAATTGCAATCATTCCTGCATCAAACGGTAAACCAGCAGTATTGTCTTTAGCATATATCATCATATTTGTAATTACAAATACTGGATTTAATAAAGCTGTAGGAAGACTTTCATGAGAATATGAACCTATTTGTTTTGCTACCATTACTGAAACGAAAATAGCAGCAAATCATCCGAAAGTGATTGTTAATCAACCACTTGCTTTTCCTTTTGTACCATTTAGTACACATGTCGCAACGACACCATTACCTAATAAAATAAGTAGGAGCGTTCCGACTAACTCGCTTGCTCCATATTGGAACAATTGAGTGATACTCAAATCACCCATATTAACCTCTTTCTTTTTTAATATTTATTTGTATAAATATTTATTTATTAATATCATCTGTTCAGTTGAATGTTCTTTTAACAGCTTCATTTCAACCATGAACTAGTTTTTCACGTTCTTTTACATCGATATTTGATTTAAATTCTTTATCAATAACTGCAATTTTTTTAATTTCAGCAATATCTTTTCAGAATTTAACTTGTAGACCTGCCATGTATGCTGCCCCCATTGCTGTAGTTTCGATATTTTTTGGTTTAGAAACATTAATATCAGAAATTGAAGCTTGGAATTGCATTAAATAATCAGATTTACTTGCACCGCCATCAACTTTCATTTGTTTGATTTTGATACCTAGATCTTTAGACATTGAACTGATTAAATCATTTGTTTGATAAGCAATTGATTCAACAGCCGCTTTAACAATGTGTTCTCTATTTGTTCCTCTTTCAAGTCCTAGGATTGCTCCACGAGATTTTGCATCTCAATATGGAGCACCTAATCCAGTGAATGAAGGGACAACATAAACTCTTTGTCCATCTTTAGGGTCAACTAGATTTATGTAAGATTCAACTTGTGATGAATTATATAGTACTTTAAGCGAATCTCTCAATCAAGTTAAAGCAGCCCCAGCAACAAACACCGATCCTTCTAGTGCATATTGAGGTTTTTCATCACCAATTTGTCAAGCAACAGTTGTTAGTAATTTATTTTTACTGTAAACCAATTTTGTTCCTGTATTAACAAGTACGAAACATCCTGTTCCATATGTATTTTTTATCATTCCTGATTCAACACATAATTGACCAAATAAAGCTGATTGTTGATCTCCAATCATTCCTGTTATAGGAATTATACCTTTAGCATTAATTGAAAATAATGTAGGTACAGCTTCTCCAAAGAAACTACTTGATGGTTGTACTTTTGGTAAAATAGAACGAGGTATTTCTAATAAATCTAAAATTTCTTGATCTCAGTCCATTTTTTCAATATTATATAACATTGTTCTAGAAGCATTTGAAACATCAGTTACGAATGATTTTCCACCTGTAAGTTTTCATAATAATCATGTATCAATAGTTCCAGCAAGTAAGTCATTATCTTTTAATTTATCTTTGGCTTCAGGTACGTTTTTTAAAATTCATCTTAATTTTGTTCCACTAAAATATGGGTTCAAAATTAAACCTGTTTTTTTAATAACCATTTCCGAATAACCTTTATCGATTAGTTCATTACAGTAATCTGTTGTTCTTCCATCTTGTCAAACGATTGCATTGTAAATTGGCATACCGCTTTTTTTACTTCAAACAACAATTGTTTCACGTTGATTAGTAATCCCAATTGCTGCAAAATCATGAGTTTTTAATTTGCTTTTATTTTTTGCAGATTGCATTGTTGAAAGTTGAGCATTTCAAATTTCTAATGGGTCATGTTCAACTCATCCACTTTGTGGATAGTATTGAGTTATTCCTATTTGTGATGTTGATAGAACTTCACCTTTTTTGTTGATTACTAAAGATCTACATGATGTAGTTCCGGAATCAAGTGTCAGTATATATTTTTCTGCCATTTCTTTTCTCCCTTATTATTGTAATTATTAATATTTTTTAATAGAGAATTAATACATAACTTTGTATTTGCCATTAAATGAAGGGTTTTCTACAAGTTTTGTACCATTTTTTCTTAGTAAATCGGCAACTTCTATAGCTATAGCTGGTGCCGAAGCTATTGCCGGTGATTGCATCCCTGCAGCATTGATAAATTTATTATTATCTTTTGCATACTGAATAACAAAATCGTTTGTAGCAATATCAATTGGTCTTGAACCTGCCATCCTCATGACAGATTCATTGAAATCTAGTCCTGGAACTAAATTACTTCCAATATTCTTAATGAAATCATATTTTTCTTTTGTTATTACTCTGGTGTCTGCTTTTGGAACATTCTCTTCAGCGGTTGGTCCAACTAAAACATTCCCATCTAGCATAGGAGCAACAATAACACCTTTTCCGTGAATTGTTGGAACCATGAAGATAATTGAATTAATTTTATCTCTTTCACTTCTCGAAAGAACAATGTATTCACCACGACGAGTTTTTTGCTTAAAGTCTGGATAGCCAGCAATTTCAGCAATAGTATCTGCATAGTGGCCTGCAGCATTAATAATATTTTTAGCATGGTACTTTTCTTTATTATTAATAGTAATTTCAAAATGATTCTTACTTTCATCTTTTTTATCTTTGATGTACTTAATACCAGTAACATCAGAATTTCTCATGATTGTTGTTCCATTATTTTCAGAAACACCGAAAAATGCTTTTGTAGCAGCAACTGGATCTATAGCTCATGAACTAGAGCAAACTAATGCTTTTGTAACTTTAGGATTTATATGCGGCTCTCTTTTCATAATTTCATCGTGCGAAATAATTTTTAAAACTTCTTTCGGTACTTTATTAACTAATCCACGATCATATAGCATTTGCAGGTGTCTTTCTTCTTCTTTATTAAAAGCAACAACCAAACTATCAATTTTAACTCTTGGAAATTCAAGATCCTTAAAAATTTTAGTGCTTCATAATTTGTTTCCTAGAATATTTAACCTAGCTTGTATTTTTTTAGGTTCTGGATCAAATCCACCATGGATCGCACCAGAATTAACTCTAGTAGTTTCATCCGCTAAAATAGGATTTTTTTCAAAAACGACTTGATTTAATTTGTATTTAGATAGTTCATATGAAATGACTCCACCTATAATACCACCACCAATGATAGCTACATCAAAAATATTCATATGAATATAAATTCCCTTCTCTTTTTTATTCTTAGATACTAAAAATCCAAATGAAAACAATAGACTAAATTTACAATTATTTTAAGTTAAGACAATTTATTATTATTTGAAATTCATAGATTTTTAAAACCTAGGAACTCTTTAATTATATATTAAACATATCTCTTTTTTTCATGTAAATAGATGTTATATTCAATTTGATACAAATTAGAAAAAACCAGTGGTAGACACCGACTTATATAAATATATAATTTACCTTTTTTTAAAAATCTTATGTCCTATTTTTTCATATTCATCTATCTTAACTTTAAGGATGTCAAATGCCTGGTCATAAATACTAGTATTATAAAGGTCAATACCTGCATCTTTTAAAATCTTGACTGGCCAATCTCTAGCACCAGATTTCAAAAATTTATTAATATAATTGTCTAATTCAGCTTTACCACCATTTTTATATTTCTGGAAAAATGCATTAGCCACTATAAAACCAATTGCATATTTATAAACATAAAAATCATAATAAAAATGTGGAACAATAACAGCCGCAATTAATTTACTATCTTTGTCAAATTTTTGATTCTTTTTAATTTCATACTTTTTAGCATTCTTTGCATAAACTTCTTTCATAGCATCAAAAGTTGAAATTGATTTTCCTTGATCTATTAGGTTGTATAAATCATACTCATAATTTGATCACATTGTTTGTCTTCTAACCGTTCCCTCAAAATCTTCAATTGCTTCTGATAATAAGTGGAATTTTAGTTTTTCATCCTTAGTATTATTAATTAAATGATCTTGTAACATTAATTCATTAAATATAGAAGCAATTTCTGCAAGAAAAATTGGGTATGATGCTAAATTAATAGGTTGTTCATTATCAGAAAAATATGAATGCATAGAGTGACCTATTTCATGTGCTAAAGTTGAAACCGACCTAATACTTCCATCAAAATTCATTAGAATATATTTTTTATCTAAACCATAAGATCCACCAATTGAATAAGCTCCTGATCTTTTATTATCGACAGGAACATAATCTATTCATCTTTCCTTAAACATTTCTTTAACTTTGTCATGATATTCCTTACCCAAAGGTTTCAGCGCAGCATGAACTTCTTTTTGCATTTGTTCAATAGAATAATCAACCTCAACATTCACTAAAGGTAACATTGTGTCTCATTCTTTCATAGGTTTTTTGAATTTGATTGCAAAAAATTCTTTTTTTAATTTGGTAAATCTCTGAAAGTTATGATTGTTTTTTTGAACAGAACTATAAAGGGTCTCTAATAATTTTGTATCTACTTGATCTTCATCAATAAGTGCAGTTACACTTGAATCATACTTTCTTTCAAGTGATCATGCCGAAATATTTTTAATGTGTTGGTATAGAAGATTTGAAAAAGTTCCTTTATGTTGCAAATAAGCATCATTTCAATTAATGTATGTTGACTTACGGATGGATTCATCATTAGATTTTAGGAGTGATGTACGATTAGCTAGCGATATTTTTATTTTCTTACCTTTTTTTGAAATTGCTTCCTTATAATTTAATTCTGAATTATATAGAATACTAAAAACATCTGAAGCACTAATTTCAGCTCTAGAAATCTTCTTAATGAATTCTTCGATTTCATCTGGAAGTTTATGTTTTTTTCCATCAAGAACAAAGAGAATATCTTTCTTATAATTTTTAAAAG
>JBOFVX010000055.1:0-2361 GCA_051653325.1 Metamycoplasmataceae bacterium | reverse complement strand
TCTTTCTACATAGATTAGTTTTATTATACATAATATGAAAATAGTATGAATAATTTTGCAGAATAATTTAATTAGATATAAAACAATGCTTCAATAGGATTCCTGCAGATCTTTGAATGTTAAGATAATGAATTTTCTTAGCCTAATTTTGGTCTTGTAAGAAGAGCGGCAACTATTCCTGTTGCTGATCAAATTAATCCTAAGGCAAAAATAGTTATAAAAATTTCACCAAGTCCTTCAATGTTTCCGCCTGTACTAAAGTTAGTTGAATTAGCTATTCTTCCACCTGAAATTTTAAAAGCTTGGTAAATGGTTTCTCATTCATCCAATTCTCATCCAATTCCTGCAAATTGATCACTAATATTTTTGATTGTCATTGTTATTAATGTAATAGTAAGAACTATTACTAAGGCACTTATTCCGATCATCACTATTGCAAAAATTATCCTAAATATCTTTGAAAAAGCACCTAAATTATTTAGACGAAAACTTTTAATACTTCTTAAAGTTATTCTTATTGTAAAAAAGATAAGTCAAAACAAAAAAATACTGAATATCACTAAGGCCATTAATCCTTGTCAACCAACAATCATAGTATCGCCTACTGCAAAAGAGTTAATTATTCAAGTTATAATATACATGATTACTAAGGAAATCAAGGGAAATAAAAACTTCCTTATTTTTAATCTGCTAGACATATTGCTCCTTAATACTTACTAATATATTTTACACCATATTTGAGTTATTTTAATAAAGTAAGATTAAAATCTAAAACAATTTTGCATATTTATTCATATTTAAAGAAAGAAATTGATTAGTAATTAGAAAGTAATGCATTAAAATAATTTAATATTTTAATTCTAGAATTATATGGAAGTATAATTAAGAGATAATAAATAAAATTTGATTGAATTTGGGTGAGTAGTGATGATGCCGCTATTCTTAATTTAGTGATTATGCTGAAGATTATATATAAATATCTGATTTGAGGTATTAATATTTTAATAAACTGATGTGCAAGGGAGGTGATTAATGTGGGAGATAAAAAGTGAACACAACAAGGCTATGAAATAAATGAAGAATGCAATAATTGTGGAGAACTAAAAGAGTTTGAAGGTTTTTGTGATGCTTGTGGTTTAGATGAATAAAAAATAGATTAAGAATGATTTAATATGTTAATTATTGCAGGATATTGCGGATATCTGTATATTTAGTTCTCTATTTAATTGGTTTTATTTAATTAGTTTTATATATAGTAGTTTTAATTAATTTCAGTATAGAAAAAAATAAATAAATGCAATATTAAAATTAAATGCGATTTAATTATTTTTCCACAATAAGAATAGGGTCTCCTGCTTTTACATCTTGATCATAATCGACAATAAGACTTAATTTAATAGTAGGATCTAAATCAGGCAAAACAATTGGTGTTATAGAGGATTTAGCTTTTTGAATTTCTTTTAGATTAATATCAACAATGTGCGAAGTGGAATCAACTGAGCCAACTTCACCAGCAAGTTTGAATATTTTATCACTATTATTTATAGTGTCAATTCCTAGATGCAATAGAATAGCTGTTCCATCTTTAGATTCAAATGTATAGGCGTGATTTGTGTGGAAGATATTTACAAGATAACCATCGATTGGTGAAAATACTTGTTTAGATGTAGGGATCATAGCAACTCCACTACCAAGCATCCCTTTACTAAATAGATCATCAGGAACTTCATCCAATGAACATAATTTTCCATCAAATGGGGCATAAATAGTAAATGGTTTGAATTCTTCTTTTTGATATGTGAAGTTTCCCAACGGTTCTTCATGAGAACTAGAATCCGTATTGTTAAGATAATCGTTAATTTTTTCAGATAATATTGTGGCTTCACCACCAAAAATTATTTGTAAGGAGTTATTATTAATAACCATTCCTTTAGAACCTAATGGATCAAACGATTCTTTTGTAATTGATGATGCGTCCTTAACACTGACTCTTAATCTTGTTGCACAAGCAGAAACATCTTTTAAGTTATCTGCTCCACCTAGATTTTTAATTATTGCAAGAATCCGATCATCGGCTTTATTATTTTTATCAGACTTTAGATTTTTATAATCAGCTTTAGAAATTAATTTAATAACATTATTACCACGACCTGGTGTTTCAATATTATATCTCTTGATAAAGAATAGGAATGTTACAAATGCAAAGATACCTTGACCTGCCGCAAAAATTAGAGCATAGTAGAATTTTGTACCTTTTAGAACTGGTAATGCTCCATAAATCATTAAATCAATGAATCCTCTTGCAAATCCCACTCCAACGTGAGCACCTGATAGTTCCATGAACATGTATGATAATCCTGA
>JBOFVX010000054.1:0-2223 GCA_051653325.1 Metamycoplasmataceae bacterium | reverse complement strand
ATTTAATTATATCTAATTTTAGAATCAAAGGTTTTTTGATCTAGTTCAAGAACTATTTTTTCTATTAAATCAATAGCTGCATGTAAATCATCTAAATGACAAACTCCTAATGGTGAATGCAAATATCTTTGAGGTAAAGAAATTGTAATTGTTGCAACACCATTTGAACCATATTGAAGTTCAGCAGCATCTGTTCCACCGCCTTGAGCAACATATTTATAAACTTTTATTTTATGCTTCTTAGCAACACTCATAATATAATCAACAAATTTAGGATCCATTAAGGTTCCGCCATCTTTAATTCTTAATGCCGCACCTTCACCTAATTTTTGGATTCCTGGAATTGCTCCAAAAGTATCATGAGCAGCACAAGTATCAAGCGCTATTGCAATATCAGGTTTAATTTTTGAAACTGATGTTTTTGCACCTCTTGTCCCAACCTCTTCTTGAGTAGTTCCGACAAAATAAGTTTGATTATTAAGTTTTTTATCTCTTAATCTAATTATCAATTCATCAAGAACTGCGACACCAGCACGGTTATCCATTGCTTTACCTGCAACATACTTGTTTTCATTTCCAAATGCAAAAACTTCACCTGTTAAGCAAACTCTATTACCAACTTCAACACCTATTTTTTCAGCTTCATTTTTAGATTTAAAACCAACATCCAAAAAAAGTTCTTTTAACTCTGGTGCTTTTGTTCTTTTTTCAATTTCTAAAATATGAATAGATGTATGACCAAAAACACCACTCATTTCTTTCCCATTATTTAGAATTAAAATTCCCTTTGTTCCAATAACTGTTAATGGTCAAATACCACCAATCATTGATAATTTTAACTGTCCATTATCTAGAATATCTTGTACAATAAACCCAACTTCATCCATATGAGCCGCTATTTGAATAACTGGTCCTGAAGATTTTTTCTTATGACTTATAATCAATGAACCCAAACCATCTCTTTCATAAATTAAATTATTGTTAATAGTTTTCTTTAGTTTATTAGCAACATCTTCTTCATATCTAGACATTCCTTGAATGTCCATATATTCCTTTAATTTATTAAATAATTCTTTGTCATTTTTGTTCATAATTAATATCCTTTTTAAATATTGTTATTATAACAAATTTATTTTACTTATAATTCCAAATTCATATATAATTACAATTGATTATGAACTTAAAACCTTACATTGCAAATGTTCCAAATTTTCCAGAAGAAAATGTAAATTTCAAAGATATTTCTCCATTGTTAGCTAATGGCGAAGCTCTTAATTATTGTGTTATGAAAATGGTTGAAGCCTCAAAAGATGCTGATGTTATTTTAGGCCCTGATGCAAGAGGATTTTTGTTTGGTACTCCAGTTGCTGCCATTCTTTCTAAGCCATTTGTTATGGTAAGAAAAGAAAAGAAATTGCCGGGAAAAGTTATCCAAAAAGAATACACATTAGAATATGGCGTAAAGAATATTTTGGAAATTCAAGACAATAGAATTAAACCTGGTCAAAAAGTAATTATTATAGATGATGTTCTTGCTACTGGAGGAACAATGAGAGCTATTGTTGATCTTGTTAAATCACAAGGTGGTATTGTTCTTAAAATAATTTTTTTATTAGAATTAGTTGAATTAAAAGGTGCAGATAAATTTAAAGGCATTGATATAGTTTCGTTAATAAAAATGTAATTTAGAAAGGCTTTTATGAAAATTTATAAAAAATATAATGATATTCCTTTGAAATATAGATTCGATTTAGAATATTTGTTGGAAGGTCAAAAAATTGAAGATTTAATTAAAAAATATTTCAAATTATTAGAAACAAAAATTATAGAAAAAGACTCTAAATATGAATCTCCAGATGCATATTTAAAGCACTTAAAAAAGAATGAAAAAACTTCAATATTAGCTAACAAAATATATAACTATATTAGCAATAATATTAGTGTTAATGTTGTATCTCCTGAATTTCATAAATTACAAGACGATTTAGAATTTAAATTATTTGAATTTAACAAGAGATTAGGTTCAGAAACTAATAGATTTTTTCTTCACGAAAATAAATTAAGAGAGTGAGTAAAACTACCTACTTTTAAAAATTATAAGAAAGATATTCTCTTTGTTCTTGATGGAAAAAAACATAAACTTCCAGATGAAATCGAAGAATTCATTAAGAAGATTTCTAGAGCTGAAATTAGTGCTTCAGATGTTTTTAGTATTCTATATAA
>JBOFVX010000053.1:0-1691 GCA_051653325.1 Metamycoplasmataceae bacterium | reverse complement strand
AAAGTTAAAGTTGTAATATTTAAAAAAACCATAATGAAATTTAAAACTATTGTAAATCATGAACAAATATTTTTCTTAACTTCTAATTTTCAAATTTGTGATTTTCAAAAATTTTTAATTTCTTCATGACTATTAAAATCAAATTTTTGTCCCAGAATAATATTTTTCTTTTTCATAATTTATAATTATAAAATAAATAATTAGTTTTATTATTAAATTTATTTAATATCAACTATTTTTTTACCTTCAAATTGATATTTATTAGAATAAATAAATCCATCTTTAGATTTAATTTTTAGATAATCATTTCCTTCTTTCGTATTAGCTGAAAAAATTTTTACTCGTTTATTATTAATGAACAAATAGGCTCCTGGATTTGAGTTGTAAGCTCTAATTTTATTAATCATTTTTTCTGAAGTATCAATGTTTAAAAAAGCCTCTTCTTTTGTTAATTTAGGGGCAAAAGTTACCTTATTAATATCTTGTTCTTTTTCGATAAATTCACCATTGTAAAACAATTTTAATCATTCTGTGATTTTGTTTTTGGCCACTAAAGATAATTTATCAAACATACTATCACTAGTGTCATTATCTTCGATTTTCACTTCTTCTTCGAAAATAATATTTCCTGCATCCATTTGTTTAATCATATAAATTAATGAAATACCTGTTTTCTTATCCCCATTTAATAATGCATGTTGGATAGGTGCTGCTCCACGATATTTCGGCAACAATGATCCATGAATATTTACTGAACCCTTTTTAGCCAATGCTAAAATATTTTCAGGGATAAGTTGACCAAATGCACAAGTTAAAAAGATGTCAAAATCTAATACTTTAAGTTCATCAAAAATATTACCAATTTTATCCTCTTGAAAAAATTTAATATTATATTTAATAGCTAATTCTTTGACTGGGGAAGCAACCATATTCAAACCTCTTCCCGATTTTTTATCTGATTGAGTGATAATACCAACAACATTAAAGTTTTTGATAATTTCTTCAAAAATTGGTACTGAGAAATTTGGTGTTCCTGCTAATAATATTTTTATCATCAATAAACCTCTTAATACATCATTATCGTGTGCTTAATATTTTATCTTTATTATAAGTTGTTTTGTATGATATTATTTAAAAATAAATTACAATAAAACGAGGAAATATGTCAATAATTTTTACATCCGAATCTGTGGGTAAAGGTCATCCTGACAAAATATGTGATCAAATATCTGATGCTATATTAGATGCCGTATTAAAAAATGATAAAGATGCAAAAGTGGCAGTTGAAGTTATGGCTTCAAATAGATTGATTATTATTGGTGGTGAACTAACTACAAATACTTATGTTGATTTTGTAACAATTGCCTGAAATATTTTAATGGAATTAGGTTATACTGAAAATGATTTTTCTATTTTATCAAATGTTAATAAACAATCAGAAGAAATTAGAAATAGTGTTGATTTAGGAGATGAAATTGGTTCGGGTGATCAAGGGATAATGTTTGGTTATGCAACAAATGAAACAGAAAATTATATGCCAATAGCAATTACCGTTGCCCATGAACTTGTTAAAAAGGCAGAAGAATTAAGAAAAACAAAAACAATTCAAGAATTAAAGTCTGATATGAAATCACAAGTCACCGTTGAATATTTAGATAATGGCGATATCGAAATAAGAGACGTTTTAATTT
>JBOFVX010000052.1:0-5825 GCA_051653325.1 Metamycoplasmataceae bacterium | reverse complement strand
AATTATTTGAATTAAGACTTAGCATATTTCCTATTGTATAACCTGAATTTGCTGCCAAGGTTACAAAACGGGGCTCATTACCAGTCATTGGTGTCATTGTCACAACAACTGCTTTATTTAAAAGTTCTTCAGTAACTATAGTAGGGTTAAATTCAAATAACTTTTGTAATGTTGCATAACTTCCAAAGGCATCATTATTAACATCTGCAGCCTTTATTTCGTAAGGGTTAAGTGTTTTAGCTGTTATGTTTAGATCTATCGATAAGGTAAAGGTATCTGAAGTTATCCCATCTAATCCATCATTAATGTAAAATCCGTTTAAAGGAGTTAATTTAATTTGATACGTTTCACCTTCAACAATCGGAATCAATGTAATATCAAGATTTTCTAAAATTCCTTCATTAAAACTTGATCCAGTAAATAACTTGGAAATAACATTAAAATCTTTAAATTTATCTCCAACAATATCACTTGGTTTTATGTCGGTCGGCACAATAGCGGTTTTTTCAATAACATAATTGGTTGAAATTACAAATTGTGATGAATTAAGACTTGGCATATCACCTATTGCATAACCTTTATTTGCTGTTAAGGTTACAATACGTGGCTGGTCACCAGTCATTGGTGTCATTGTCACAACAACTGCTTTATTTAAAAGTTCTTCAGTAATCACTGTTCTGTCAAATTCAAATAACTTTTGTAGTGTCGCATAACTTTTAAAGGCATCATTATCCACATCTTCTGCTTTTATTGCATGTGCAGCAAGAGCTCTAGCTTTGATGTCTAACTCTACTGATAATGTAAATTCTGCACTTTTTAATGTGCTTTGTCCACCTATTGTATAACCATCATTAGCTTTTAAAGTAATAACATAAATGTTTCCACTAATATTATCTTTTGTTACTGTTATGTTATTTAAATCATTTTGAGTTATTCCACCAAATAATTTTTGAAGTGTTCTTAATGATTTGTAACTATCACCTTCAATATCCGCCAATATTACTGTTGGATCAGCTTTAGTTGTTATCTTAAAATCTTCATCACTTGTTGAAGAACCACAAGATGCAACTACTGCAAGTGGAACTAATATTCCGCCAGCACTCATAATTCCTAGTGCTATTTTCTTTAAATTATTTATCATGTTTACCTATTTCACCTATCATATTCATTTTGATTTTTTAAATCACTTACTTTTTTTCCACTAATATATTTTCTGATTCATTATTATTTATCTTTGAATACAATTCATGTTCCATAATTATAACTTAATTTAATATTTTGATTAAAAGAATGACTTGTGTACAAAATATGTATACAAAATAATTGTTATTTTTTTCTTTTACTATGAGAAATAAAAAAAATGAAGCCGCATTTGACTCCATTTTATATTTGATACTTATATTTAAAATCTAATTAACAGGAGTGAAAGGTAAACTTTCGATAAAAGTAGAAGTGCTAGAAGGACCAGTTTTAAAAATGCTTCATTCAGTTGCTCTTAATCTAACCATTCAAACAACAGGACCCGAAAGAACAAATTCCACAGTTACTTTTTCTAAATCAGCGTCAGTAAAATTATTAAATAACTTACTTAAAGTTGTCACACTCATTAAGTTTTCAGCGCTTAAATCGTTTTGAGTTGGGGGTGTCGAAATTGGATTCTTTGAAGTAATATTAAGAATATCAACATATTTAAATTGTATAGAAGTAATTTCTCTTCCAGTTGAAAATAAATTTTTATCATTAGCTGTTAATGTAATTGTTGAAAATCCAGTTTCCAAATTATTTAACCTTGCAGTAAAATCTCTGTTAATCATCTCTGATGTGATACCCTCAAAGAAATTATTTAAGGTGTTAAAAGTATGCAAATTAGCAACAACATGATCCGAAGTCATTTTAGTAGAAGTAAGCGGAGCAGTTCTTGGAGAACCTGTTATCACCATTAATTTAGTAAATGATTCTGATGAAATACTTTCAACATTATTTATTCCATCATTAATAATATAACCTGTTTTTCTTTGAAGAGTAATAATGGCTCTATCATTAGCAAGATCCTCAAGCACAACTTCTAAACCTAAATCAATTAGTCCTTGATCAGCAGCAATATTAAATGCCTTTTGAAGTGTATTTAAAGATTCTAAAGTAGAACCCGGAACAAGATCTAGAATTGATATATCCTGGGTAATAGGATTAAGTGCACTAATATCAATATTAATTACAGTAGAAAATGGATTTGATTCAATTGTGGTTTGACCATTAATATTATAATCAATTGATTTTGTAGTTAGTCTAATTTCATATTGGTCACCAGTAATGTTACTAAATTCAACATTTATTGTATTATCAATAACAGTTTGAGTTAAAGCAGCATCTATGTTAAACAATTTCTCTAAGAAAGCTTTAGATTGTATGTAGGCACCATCTTCAAGATTTTTAAATGTTATATCTTGAGGATCAGATGATTTAGCTGTAATATCAAGATTTGTAATTGAAAGAGTAAATTCATTAGAAATTATTCCTGTTGACTCACCATTAATTTCAAAGCCAGTCAAAGGAATCAGTTCAATTTGATATGTTAAGCCACTAACCACTGTAATTAACCTAATATCAAGATTTACTAACACTCCTGCCCCAAAGCCAGATCCATTAAATAGTCTTGAAACAATTGGTCACATTTTATATTTATCATCAGCAATATCGCTTGGTTTTATGTTAGTTGGAACTGTAGCTGTCTTTTGAATTACATAATTAACATTAAATGAAATCGTAAAAGAATTTGACTCAAGGCTTTGCGCTCCATTTATTGTAAAATCATTATTCGCTGTTAATGTTACAACACGTGGTTGGTCACCAGTCATTGGTGTCATTGAAACCGTAACCGCTCTATTTAAAAGTTCTTCAGTAATCACTATTGTGTCAAATTCAAACAACTTTTGCAATGTTGCATAGCTTTTAAATGCATTACCCTCAACATCAGCTGCTTTTATCTCATTAGGCATAAGAGTTTTTGCTGCTATATTTAATTCTAATGGTAATTTTACTGATAATGTGATTGTTGCACTTCTTAAGGTGCTTTGCCCACTTATTGTATAACCTTCATTAGCAGTTAAAACAATAACATATTCATTAGTAGCAACACTCTCTTTTGTTACTATTATGTTATTTAAATCACTTTGAGTTATTCCACTAAATAATTTTTGAAGTGTTGCTAATGATTTGAAAGCTTCGCCTTCAATATCAGTTTCAATCACTGTGGGATTAGTTATAGCTGTTATCTTAAAATCCTCACTTTTTGATTCAGGAGTACAAGAAGCCACTACTGCAAGTGGAACTAATATTCCGCCAGCGCTCATAATTCCTAATGCTATTTTTTTTAAATTACGTGTCATATTTATTTACCTTTCACATTCATTTCTAGTTTAAATCACTTAATTTATTACATTAATCTAATTGATTTTCAGATTCATTATTCATTAATCTTTTAATTAAATTTATGTTTTATAATTATAACTTAATTTAACATTTTAATTAAAATAATTATTTGTATTTTGTATATAGAAGTTCACAACCTAAATAATCGTTTTGTTTGTTTTTCAATAAAAAATAAAGCCTATTTGACTTTATTTTTTATTGAAAAACAAATATTTAAGAACCAAATTAAGGTAGTGGTGTAAAAATATCAGATGTGATACCAGTTTGTGTAGAAGAACCATTCCTAAAGACATGTCATTCATCTATTCCAGTTAATACAACAAATCTAGCATTATTAGTGCCACCAACTCTTGCAGTTACTTTAGTTAAATCAGCATCAGTAAAATTATTAAACAATTTATTCATTGTGGGTAGAGTCATTAAATTTGCTGGACTTATATCACTTGCAGTCGGAATTTGAATAATAGGATCAATTCTAAAAATATCAAGAATATGGAAATATTTAAATTCTATAGAAGTAATTTCTCTTCCTGTTCTAAAGGTCTTACCATCATTAGCTCTTAATGTAATTGTTGAAAATCCATTTTCTAAAGTGTTTAAAACTGCAGTTATATCATTCGCAAGAATTTCTGGTGTAAGACCATCAAAGAAATTACTTAATGTTTCCATGGAATGTAAATTATCAATAACATCATCTGAAGTTGGTGGAGTAGGAGAAAGCGCAGTAGTTCTAGGTAATCCTTCAATTCCAGTTAATTCAGGAAAGGCATCTGATGTAATATTTTGAACATTAGTTAAACCATTGTCAATAATATAACCAGATCTTGCTTGGAGACCAATAGAAACAAGTGGATCAAGAAGGTCATTAATTCTAACCACTAAACCTCTATCAATTAAGTCTTGATCAGCTTCAATATTAAATACTTTTTGAAGTGTATTTAAAGATTTTAAAGCATCTGGTGTACGCAGATCAAAGGTTGATACATCTGCAATAACAGGACTAATTCTAGTAATATTAATATTTTGTACAATATTAAATGGATTTGATTCAAGTGTAGTTGCACCATTAATTCTATAATCAATTGATTTTACAGTTAGTTTAATTCTATATTGAGTACCAGCAATATGAACAAATTCAACATTTATTACATTATCAATAACGGTTTGCTCTAAAGTACCTAATTCAAATAATTTTTCTAAGAAATCTTTAGAATGGATCAATGCACCATCTTGAAGATTTTTTAAAGTTATATCTTGAGGATTAGATACTGCAATTGTAATATCAAGGTTTATAATTAATACATTAAATGCCTCTGAAGTTATTCCGGTTGTTCCACCATTAATTTCAAAGTCTGTTAAAGGAGTTAATTTAATTTGGTATGTTTGTCCTTCAGTGATTGTAATTAATTCAATCACAAGATTTTCTAACATGTCTTCATTAAAGTCAGGGCCAGTAAATAATTTTGAAACAACTGGTCACATTTTATAATTATCACCAAGAAGATCACTTGGTTTTATGTCAGTCGGAACAATAGCTGTTTGGTTAATTACGTAATTAATTGGAATCACGAAAGTATTCGAATCAAGAATTGGCATACCATTTAATGCATATCCCTTATTCGCTGTTAATGTTACAACACGTGGTTGATTACCAGTCATTGGTGTCATTGTAACAACAACAGCTCTATGAAGAAGTTCTTCATCAATTTTTGCTGTATCGAATTGGAACAACTTTTGTAATGTTGCATAACTCTTAAATGCATCATTATCAACATCATCTTCTTTTATTTGATAAGGATCAAGAACTTTAGCAGTCATGTCTAATTCTATTGATAATGTAAATTGTAATTCAAGTTTTTCTTGTCCACTTATTGTATAACCAGATTTAGCAGTTAAAGTGATAACATATTTAACTTCACTAATATCGCTTTTTGTTACTATTACGTTATCTAAATCACTTTGAGTTATTCCATTAAATAATTTTTGAAGGGTTGCTAATGATTTTCAATTCTCACCTTGAATATCTGTCAATATAACTGTTGGATCACTTTTAGCTGTTATTTTTAAGTCTTCATCTTTTGTTTCCGAACTACAAGAAGCTACTACTGCAAGCGGAACCAAAATTCCACCTGTACTCATAATTCCTAATGCTATTTTCTTTAAATTACTTATCATATTTACCTCAATCTTTTAATTACTTTCATTTTTATTTCCATTAATCCATTTCCAAATCAATATTTGACTTAGTTTTGTATAAATTAATTCCATATAATTATATCTCAATTCAATATTTTGATTAAAAAATAACCTTATCTATATGAATCTAGATAAATATAAAAATAAATATAAAACTGATAAATGATTGATGGCTGTGCATTATAAAAAAGATATTATTA
>JBOFVX010000051.1:0-7884 GCA_051653325.1 Metamycoplasmataceae bacterium | reverse complement strand
GTTTTATTACTGAAGGAGCAATACCTTTCGCAGCTAAGAATCCTAAGATAATTATCCCTTCTTCAATGATTGGTGCAAGTGTTGCAGGTATGTTATCGGCAGTTTTTGGGGTTACATTAGCAGCACCACATGGAGGAATATTTGTTTTTGCACTTGTTAAATCAACATTATTTGATGATTCAGGATTAAGTATTGGTATGGGAATCGTATTATATCTTTTTGCGATATTAATTGGCTCAATAGTTAGTGCAATTATGATTAATATTTTCACTAAATTATTTAATAAAAATAAAGAACAACAAAACCCTGTAATTGAATTAGAAAATAAATCATGATTCTCAAAAAGAAAATATAAATCAGATTCACTAAACATTAAATCATCTTTTTTTGAAAATGAATTAACAAATAGGAATATACAAAATTTATGTTTTATACAATAACTTTTTCTCCTTCAATTGATCTTTTTATAGAATCGAATAATCAATTTGAACGAAATGGTTTAACAAGGTATGAAAGTTCTTCTTTGCTTGCAGGAGGAAAAGGAATTAATGCTTCAATCATTTTAAAAAGATTAGGTTACAATACGGAGGCAATTGGATTTGCTAATGGTTCTATGTCGAATTTAATTACTGAACAACTAAAAAGTGAAGGTATTGAATTTATAAAAATTCCTAGCGAAAACGAAACAAGAATTAATGTTCAATTTAGTAATCAAATAAATAGTTTTCAACTTAATGGACCTTCTTCAATTGTAAGTGATAAATCCAGAAACATATTAATGAAATTAATAAAGAACTTAAATAGAGATGATGTTGTTTTCATTATGGGTAGATCAGATATGATTTTTGTTGAAGAGATAATTAAAGAATTAGATAAAAAATCAATAAAATTTATTCTTGATATTGACTCAAAAGAAGTTATTAAATTATTAAAATATAAACCCTTTGCAATGAAGCCTAATTCATATGAACTTGAATCTCTAATGGGAACCAAAATTAAAACAGAAAAAGATATTATAATAGCAGGACAAAAATTATTAGATTATGGACTTCAAAATTTATTAATATCTTTAGGAGAAGAAGGTTCATATTTGATTAACAAACATAAATTGTTAAAAATTAAAGTGCCTAAAATAAGAGCTATTAATGCCACGGGCGCAGGCGACAGTATGTTATCTGCCTTTACTGCAAATTACATTACAACTAAAAACTTGGAAGAATCTTTCATTATAGGCAATGCTGCTGGCATGGCAACTGCCGCTTCATCTTGATTAGGCACCTTTGAAAAGATTAATGAATACAAAAAAATGTTGAAAATAAAAGAAATAAAAAAATAAGGCAAATGTCTTATTTTTATTATTTAGATTTGGAGTTTAATCTCTTATATTCATTTCAAGCCCAATCCGACTTTTCGAATATAAAATCATTATTAATATTGAATTTTTGGTAATCTATTTTTCCTGTTACACATCAATAATTTTCTAAAAAACAAATAACTTCATTTAGTAAATTTCTTTTTCATTCCTTATCGATTCTTTTTATGTCATCAATGCTTTTTATTTGGCTATAATTAAATTCATTAAGAACACCTATTATTTTTACATCATCTTCATTATTATTGACTATCCTAATAGCTCCAACAATTCTAACTTCAACTTCAGATCCTATCTCCACTTCTTCTTCTTCGAATGTACAAATAAGAACATTCAATTTAATTCCATTATTATCAATAATATTTTTTACTGTTCCTCAATAACATGGAGATAATTGTGGGATTAAAGTATCACCTTTCTGTTTTTTGTAAGTTCTAGATTTATCTATTATTAGTTTTATTATTTGGTTGTTCATGTTTTAAATTTTACATTAATACATTATGTTATTCTTAATTCTATATTTAAGCATCAAATGGTTGAACATTTATAGAAAATAAAAATGAGACAATTTTCTCATTTTAAATTATTTATATTTCATATTTATCTGGATGTTTTTTCTTCATCTTTTCAATGAACTCTTCTTTAGGTAAATGTCCATATTTTATCATTAATTCGTGGCACTCTTTGTATTCACCTCAAGCCCAATCAGCATTTTCGAATCCAGGAACTTTTGTGATTCCTTCTCTTTTTCAATTCTTATATGTTTTGAAAAATGTTTCAACTTCCATCAATCAGTCTTCAGAAATATCCTCAAGAGTGTTAATGTGATCTAATCTATAGTCATCATTATGAACTGCGATTAACTTTGTATCTGTTTCACCATCGTCAATCATCTTCATTGCACCAACTATTCTAGCCTCAACTTCAACTCCAGGGAAGAATTTTTCACTTGAATAAAGTAGAACATCTAATTCATCCCCATCTCAATCAAGGGCAGTTTCAACAAATCCATAATTAGCAGGAAAGAAAAATCCATCTCTTAATATTCTGTCAACACGAATTTTTTGTGTTTCTCTATCATATTCATATTTTATATTTGAATTCAAGGGTATTTCAATTATTACTTTTATTATTTTGTTTTCCATATTTCATAATTTTACATTAAATGTTTTGTAATTATGTATAAATTTTAAATTAATATGTATAATTTTTTTAATTAATATGATTTTATATAACACAGAATTAACAAGAGTTATTACAGTAAATGGATATAGGCTAGAAGATATTATTCTTTGAACTTTTGGTCTTTTTCTTGCTGTAATTTCGGTTGTCTTTTCAGTACTTTCATATTACTTTGCAAATAAGTCGACAAAACTTATTACTGACCTAATGGAAAAAACATGAGTAACATCTGAAACTGATAAATTCTTTTTTGTTAATATGAAGGATATAAAACATAATAATAATAGAGCTTTAATGTTATTAAATTCTGATGCTAAAATCACCTATGAAGATTATGTTGCTAGTTCTTTAGGCACAAGAATCATTCATATAAATTGAGAAACAATTAATTCTTTATTAAAAACTAAATTTAAGGAAATTATTGCTACTTATATTGAAGAAAAAAAGAAGTGTGATGATATGTTTTTTAAAGCTGTTCCTATCGATAAAATTACTTCTTCTTCTAAAGAGATGATTCCTGAAAATGAGAGACAAAAATTAATAGCATACCATGAAAGTATTTCTAAATTTGTTTCTTACATTCTGGGTGAATATACAAAACTAACAATGGAATAAAAAAACACTTTTGAAAGCGTTTGGTACAGGTGTCTATATTTGGTGCCCGAGACTGGATTTGAACCAGCACGTCCTAACGGACCAGGGATTTTAAGTCCCCTATGTCTACCATTTCATCACTCGGGCTTTGAGTAAATGTATTTTCATTATACTATATTTTGAAATCGATAAATAAAAATAATAATCAAATAAATCTTTTTTATTAATACTCCTTTGATTATATGACAAATATATAATATATAATTTAGTAATGAATATCAAAGACATCCTGCCAAAACAAATTGAATTAAACAAGGCAATAATTGGAAGTCATAATCCTAACAGAGATGGACTCGAAGCAAAACAAATACTAGCTTTATTTGTCGAAATTAGTGAATTAGCAAATGAAATCCAACACTTTAAATATTGAAAGAAAAATATTAAAATTGATGATAATAAAATAATTGAAGAGTACTCTGATGGAATGCATTTTTATTTATCTTTTGGATTGGAATTAAAAATGAATGTTGAAGTAGATCCGATAATATATTCAAATAATTTGACAATTCAATTTCTAGAAATATTTGATTCAATATCAAAGTTTCATAAAGAACCAAATTTAGAAACTTTTAATTATTCATTTTCTTTATTTATTGGACTTGGTAAATTATTAAAATATAGTGATGAAGATATTAAAGAAGCTTATCTAAGGAAGAACGAAATTAATTTAAATAGAATTAAAAATAAATATTAATAAATTTTCAAGTTGGAGATTCTTCATTTTCTATTTTTTATTAAATCAAAAAATAATATATATAATATATATAAAATTTAAATGAATTAAGTTGATTGAGAGTGGAAATTAATGAAATCTAATAAATCAAATATTGAAGAAAACCAAATTGATATATTAAAACATCTTAATACTAATAAGAAAACTGGATTGACAGATAAAGAAGTATTAGAATCAAGAGAGAAATTTGGTTCAAATATTCTAGAAGAAGTAAAAAATAAAAGTTTTTTTTCTTTATTTTTCCATCAATTAACTGAACTAATGCCGATTCTATTACTGGCAGCTGGTGCTCTATCACTTGGATTATCAATTTATAATAGTATAATTGATCCAAATCAACCAGGCTTAGTAATTACTTATGTTCAAGCCTTTGTTCTAATTTCAATAGTATTAATAAATGCATTGTTTGGATCATTTCAAGAGCACAAATCAAATAGTGCAATCACAGAACTTAAAAGGATGACTACTTCTCAAGCTAAAGTTTTAAGAAATGGAGAAATAGTCATGATCCTTTCTGATGAATTAGTTGTTGGGGATATTTTGCTTGTTGAAGCAGGAGATACTATTTCTGCTGATTCAATTTTATATTCTAGCAATAATCTAAAATGTATTGAAAGTATTCTGACTGGTGAATCTTCCGAAATATCCAAAGACGAAAATGTGACAACATCAAGTAATATGCCAATTGGTGAACAAGTTAATAGATTGTTTTCTGGAACAGATGTTATAAATGGACGTGGTTTTTCGATTGTTACTGCAGTAGGTAATAATACTGAAATTGGTAAAATAGCAGCTTTATTGAATTCTAAATCAGCAAGAATGACACCATTACAATTAAAGTTACAAAAACTTGGATTGTATTTAGGGATTGTAGGAATAACTATAACTGTTATCACCTTTCTATTTTCACTTTTTGTAATTGAAGGAGTTGTTCAAAATGGTTTATCTGCTTTTCAACCGTCTTTATTATTAGGGGTTTCATTAGCTGCAGCTGCAATTCCAGAGGGGTTGAGTGCTATTGTTAATATTATTTTAGCAATTGGTGTTAAGAGGATGTCTGAAAAAAATGGACTTATCAAGAAATTTGCAGCGGTTGAAACATTTGGATCAACTGCCGTAATTTGTACAGATAAAACTGGAACTCTTACCATGAACAAAATGACAATTGTAAAATTATGACCTAGTGTATCTAATTTTGAAAATATTGATGGTATAGAATTTGATGAGGAGCAAGAATTCTTATTGAAGCTAGCTACACTTTGTACAGACAGTATTGTTCCTGAAGGTAAAGAGCAAGATCTTAAATCAGCTATTGGTGATCCAACAGAAATATCGATTGTTGAATTAGCATTAAAAAAAGGTTTTTCAGTTGAAAGATGAAAACTCGAAAATAAAAGAATAGGGAATATTCCATTCGATTCCAATCGTAAATTAATGACCGTTATTAATAATATTAATGGTAAAAAAATGATTATTGTTAAAGGTGCTCCAGATGTTCTATTTAAAAAATGTAAAAATTTTGATAGTAAATTAGCAACAATTATAAATGATAATTGAAGTAATAAATCAATAAGAGTGTTGGCAATAGCTATAAAAGAATATGATGAAAAATTAGGTAAATTAGATAATCTTAATCCCGAGATTATTGAAAAAGATTTAACCTTCATAGGATTAATAGGGATGATTGACCCTCCTCGTGTAGAAGTTAAAAATTCAATTGAAGAATGTATTGCAGCTGGAATTAAACCAGTTATGATTACTGGAGATCATTTAAATACAGCCATTGCAATAGCGAAGGATTTGGGAATAATTAGGAATCAATATGATTTAGCAATTACTGGTATTGAATTAGACCAATTAACTGACGAATACTTAAATGAAAATATTCAAAGATATTCTGTTTTTGCTAGAGTTTCTCCTGTAAATAAAATAAGAATTGTTAAAGCTTGACAATCAAGAGATCAAGTTGTTGCCATGACTGGTGATGGTGTGAATGATGCTCCTGCACTTCAAGCAGCCGATATTGGATGTGCTATGGGAATTACTGGAACTGATGTTTCTAAAGGGGCTGCAGATATGGTTTTAACAGATGATAACTTTGCAACAATTGTTGAATCTGTAAAATCTGGTAGAAGTATTTATGACAATATAAGAAGAATTGTGAAATTTCTTTTAAGTACTAATATTGCTGGAGTAGTTTCTATAGTAGTTGGTATGTTTGTCTTTTATGTTGCTTTTGAATTATTTGGTTGGGGCACCATTACTTCAAGTGATTTTTCTCCAGGTACTGCTCCAAATGAATCAGGTTTAGAATATTTAAATAGTAATATTCGTTTTCAAACTACATTAACAACGATTCAAATATTACTGAATCATATTGTTATTGAAAGTTTACCGGGCGTTGCATTGGGGATGCAAAGAACAACTTCATCACTAATGGATAAAAGACCTAGATCAAAGTTTGAATCCATTTTAGCTGGAGGACTTCTATTTCAAATTCTATTTTCGGGGATTATAAGTGGAATAATGACAATTATTGGTTACGGATTAGGTTCTTATGTAGCCATTTTATTAAATGCTCCAGGATTAAGATTTTATTATGGATCAATCGCTGCATTTATGTCGATTACAATTGGTGGGGTTTTAAAATCAATTAGTATGTCATCTTCAATTTCAATTTTTAAAACAAAATTTGCTGAAAATAAATGGGTTTATATCGCAACAGGATTTTCCCTAATAATAATTCTAATAGCCATTCTTGTTCCTCAGCTTTCAGCAATTTTCGCCGAAAGACCTGATTTTATTTTGGATACTTCAGTAATTAGTCCTGAACAATTATCACAAGTATTTGGTGGTAAAACAACTAATGATTTAGCACATTGATCAATATATATAATTGGTATCTGTGCCGGAGTAATTCCATTCTTTATTTTAGAAATCGAAAAAGCAATTGAACATAAATTTTTTAAAGCTAAAAACGAAGAAGTAATTACATCATTTAAATTGATTGAAAGACCAATTGCAAAACATAATCGTAAAAAAGATCAGGAACAAATTATATTAAATAATTCAATAATAAAAATAACTAAAAATGATTTAGATATTAACAATTATCTTTCCAATAATTAAGATAATGGTTTAAAATAATTTATAATATTTTAATGAACAAAAATTATTATGAAATTCTAGGTGTTTCTAATAATGCAACTGAATCAGAAATTAAAAAAGCTTATTTTGCTAAAGCTAAAATTTTTCATCCAGATGTGTGCAAAGATGATGATGCCGAGGAAAAATTTAAAGAAGTTAATATTGCATATGAAACTTTAAAAAACTCTTCTTCCAGAATGGACTATGACGAATTTATTAAAAGCAATCCTAAAAAACCGAATAAAGAATTCCATAATCAACATGAAGAATATGATCTTGATATTAATTATGATTTTTTGGATAAAATGTTTAATTCGAAATCTAAAAATAATGATTATTTTTATAATGAGTTAAAAAATAATTTTAAAACTCGTGACGAGATTGAAATTGCTTATTATTATTTTTGTTTTTCTTTCTGATTAGGAACTGATGATACTTTCATTATGTTAAATAATAAAAATGCTTCAAAAATTTTTAAAGCTTTTTGTGCAAATGATCATATAAAGAAAATCAAATCATTATTAACAAAAGAAATCGAATATGATGAAAATCAAAAAGAAAAAGTCAAGGAAATAAAATTAACATTTGAAAAGTTAAATATGAAAATTCATGAAGAAAATGTTGACTCTGAATCAGTGTATTATTTAATGATAAATTTAATTCATGAAGAAAATATTTTAAATGAAGAAGAATCCTTTAATTATTTTCTTATACTCTCTTCGGAAGTATTCATGACATTAACAAATTTTGAAAAAATATATAATATTAGTCCTCACAAAGGCACATATGAACCATC
>JBOFVX010000050.1:0-74360 GCA_051653325.1 Metamycoplasmataceae bacterium | reverse complement strand
ATTGATAGGAGACTTGGCGGAATTGGTGATAATGAATGGATAGAAACTCAGGAACAATTAAAAGAATATTGTGAGAATGATGTTAAAGCGATGTTAATGGTTTATCACTTTGCTAAAAAAATATTAGAAGAAAGAAAGTATAAAGAACATAAAACTAATTAGAGTTTAATTTTTTCTCTTTCTTATTATGAAGACTTAATCTTCCTTTTTTTCCAACAAAAGGAATAATCATGCTGGTCTTTTTAATATAGTCTTGATAATCTGGATTGTTTTTTAGTTTGTCTCATTCTCTTGATTCTAATAGTTTTAATCCTGAAACATAAATTAAAGAAAGATTTAAAATTAAAGGTGAAATTATTAAAAGAATAAAAAGATATTTATGTCATGAATTATCTGAAAGCATAACGGCAACAATCATTGTTAAGCATATTCCATATCAAAAACTTGCTTCTCCGAAATAATTAGGATGACGAGTAATCTTTCATAATCCTGTTTTAATAAAAACATTGTCAATGTTTTCTTTTTTTGCAATTTTATTATTGTAAAATACATTCTTCTGGTAATCACCAATTGTTTCAAATATTAACCCAAATAAACTTACTAATAAAATTAATGATGATAAATTAATTCATGAATTTCCACTTAGTGTATTTGAGTCAATTGTCAGAAACATTATTCCTGGTAAAGAAGTCATGAAAACTAGGAATGCTTGTAAAGTTCAGAATGAACCAAATTTTCAAAATGAATTCCGCATTTCATCAAATCTATGATCTACTTTAATTTTTATTATTCTTGAAAACAAATATGTTCCTAGACGAAAAGCTCATAGATTCATTAGAATGAAAACTAAAATTTGAGTGAGATGAAAATTTTGATATCAAACTAGAAATATTATAGTTAATACTGAAAATGATAAAGCATAAGTAATATCTGTAAAAACATCACTTTTGAAAAATCAAGCAAATATAAAAAAGAAGTAATTAATTGCAAAGCTTATTAAAAAAACTCATAGAATGTTGATCAATTCCATTATAGGCAATCTCCTTTTATTTAATAACCGAATTTCTTAATTTGTTCGGCATCGTTTGTTCAATTCTTTTGAACTTTAACTTTAGTTCAAAGTTTAATATTCTTATCAAATTTTTTGGATAAACTTAGTCTAGCTGCAGAACCAATAGCTTTAATCATTGATCCACCCGCTCCAATAATTATACCTTTCTGAGATTCTTTTTGAACATAAATGGTCGCAGATATTTCATCTTCATCATCAGATTCTTTGTATTGTGTTATTTCAACAACTATTGCATGTGGTAGTTCATCTCTCAATAAATTAATTGCTGCACCTCTAATTGTTTCCTTAGCAATAAATGATGATGATTTGTCTGTAATATCATCTAAATCATAAAAAGGATTAGATTCATATGAATATTTTTTGATTTCATTAATTAAAGTGTCTATGGATTGGTGTATGTTAATTGATGTTCCTATTACAGAATTAAATTTTTTTTCTTTGAAAAAGTGCACTTTATTTTCTACTATTTTAGGGTCAGATATTTTATCAATTTTAGTAATAACTGCTAATTTATTTTTTTGATTTGCTATTTTATCGATAACGAAATTGTCGCCAACAGAAATTTCTTCATCAGCCGGTTGAAGAAATAAAACTAAATCAATATCCTTCATGCTTTTGTAGGATTTATCATTTAAAATTTCACCGAATTGCGATTCAGCTTTATGGATGCCTGGAGTATCAGTGAATATGAATTGATAATCCCCATCATTATATATTCCCAATATTTGATCTCTTGTGGTTTGAGGTTTTGAAGATATTATTGATAAATCATAATTTAATATTGTATTCATCAAACTACTTTTACCAACATTAGGTCTTCCAATTATTGCAACAAAACAAACTTTCATTAATTATTACCTAAAAAGTCTTTGGCAACAAATGAAAGAGGTATCATTTCATCAAGAGTTTTAGTTATTGATTTCCCATCATTTGAATACATAATAATATTTGTTTCTAACTTAAGGTGTTCAGTCATAACTTGACGACATCCACCACATGGGGCCAAAATAAAGTTGGCATTAGGACTATAAATGTGAACACTCATAATGGTATCAAAATCAACATTCTGCATATATGCAGCACTAATTGCAACTCTTTCAGCACACATTGAAGACGGGAAAGCACTATTTTCAATATTAGTTCCACTAACATATTTTCCGTCTGCCATTTCTAAAACTGCTGCAACTTTAAATTTGGAATAAGGAGAGTAGGATTTATTAGCTACTGTTTTTAGAATTTCAAACATATTATCACCTATTAACTTTTACTTTATTAATTATATTATCAACATGAAGATTAAATTCAATTTCTTCGGTTTTATTTTTTTTATGATCCATACCATTTAGATGAACAAGGCCATGAGCAAACATATAGCAAAATTCTCTTAATTCAGAGTGCCCAAATTCTTTGGCTTGTGATATTAGTTTTTCATATGAAATAATTATTTCTCCCATATGTCTTTCTTTAATGAAAGAATAGTCAATGAAATCATCAGTTGGAAAAGATAAAATATCAGTTGCTTTATCAATCATTCTATATTCTCTATTTATTCTCTTAATACCTTCATTGTTAGTAACAAGTAAATCAACAATTATGTCTTCTTTAAGATTGAATTCTTTACAAAAATATTTCAAAATATTATTATATTCTTCAACATATTTAAATGTATATCCTTTAATTGTTTCAATATTTAATATACTTTTCATTTGATTAATTATAGCAATATTTATTTCAGTTTAAATAATAGCTCATATAATTTTTGGGAATCAATATTTATACTTATCTTTAAAATTGTGCTAGGTTGTAAAATTTGTTCTAAATTCTTATCATTTATTTCTATGGCAAATAAATTATTAGGAAGAGGAATTAATATAACATCATTGATTGTATAGAGTTTATTATTTAAAATAAAATTTATAGTTTCCCGTTCTTTTATTAAATATGCATCTGTTGAATCAATTATTAATGTTATTGAATTATCCTCATCAATATTCATAAGAGCCTCAAAACTTTTTTCAATATCAATTTGTAGAATAAACATTAGTATCACAAAACTAATAAAAAGAAATATGATTATATAATTTATTAAGTCTTTATTTATTGTTGTTAAATTTTTCAAAATCTATTCTCCCATTATCATATAAATATTTATTATTGTGAGATATTTCAATAAATATTTTATCTTTATGAATAATAGTTAACAAATCTTTGAGTTTTTCAAAATTTCTTTCATCTATATTATCAAAACTCTCATCCAATAAAATTAATTCATATTCATTTACCAATAAAGGAAGAAGTATAATGAATTGTTTTTGTCCCGACGAAAAATTCTCACCATTATTAATTATGCGATCTTCAATATGAATGCCGAAATCATCGAAAATATTTTGAAGTTTATAATTACTAATATTTTTATGTAATCTTTCTATTCTGCTTTTTTCATTATTTGTTATGTATTGCAAAATTGAGACACTTGGAAGGAAGGTTTTATTACTACCATAATAAATATTATTTCTAATGCTGTAAACATTAAATGAATTATGATTAATATCATCTATTTTATATACACCTAAATCAAATAAATAAGTTGCGATTATTTTTAGAAATGTTGACTTACCACATCCGTTTTTTCCAACTATTTGAGTATTATTATTTATTTCTAATTTATCAATATTAAATAATTTGTTACCTAATTCATATGAAAATGATACGTTTTCAAAAGTAAGTTTTTTTATCTTTTTATTTTCAAGTGCTTCTATGTTTTTTTCTTCTTCAAAATTCAACACAAAATTCAACAATTCAATATCCTGTTTAACAATAGGAATATTTAATATTAATGTTAAAAAACTATCTAATGGATTAATAAAAAATGTAAATATAGAAATAAATAAAATCATATCCCCAATACTTAGTTTTGTATTAAAAATTTCTTGAGTTGAAATATAAACTATGGCAAATGGAATTAATAGTTTTATGAATTCCATTATTGTTTTATGAAATGTACTTAAATTAAACATTCTAAAATTAGTTTTAAAACTTTTCTTTAGTGATTCATCAATGTTCTTCTGAATAATATTTTTATAATATGATTGTTTCATCTCGAGTTGGGAATAAATTAAGTCAATTGTTTTTGTTGAAAAATCTAAATTAGAATTTATAATTCTCATATTTTTAGTACTAATATTCTTTTGAAAAAGAAATGAAATTATAATCATCAAAATTGAAAGAATTGCAACAACTATAAAAACTTTTGGCGATATTCAAATTAGTATCGTCGCAGAAAAAATAAAAGTAATAATTTCGCTCGATATTGTAAAAAGATAATTTGCTTTAAATGAAGATATATTCTGAATTGTTCCGACTCTTCTTAAGTGATCACTTTTAGAAATTTTTTCTAATTTAGATAAATTGCAAAAATATAATTTATTGAAATATAAATTCACATATGAGTAATTAATTTTATTTTCTATTTTCCTTACAATTATGGACTTAAAACAAACTATTGTTATTTTAATGAAACTAATAAAAATGAATGAAAGTGTTATGTAGTTTAATCCCTCAAACATCGCTCCAGGTATAATAGTATCTAGAATAATCTTGAAATAAAAAGTTGATATAAAGGTTAAAGCTAATATTATCAAATTTAAAATTATTATGAATATTGTTGTTCTAAAATCTGTATAAAATAATCTTTCAGTTTCAATTTCTTTTTTCGATTGATAAGAGGTTTTAGAAACAACTATTAAAATATTTAAAAAAATTTTACTAAATGCTGAAAAATTAAGAACTCTTTTACCAAATACTGGATCATGATAATAGATTTTATTATTTTTAATTTTAGTTATTATTACATAATGATTTACACCATCTTGATTTATTATTGTGACAATAGGGTCTAATAGTTCTAGATTGGCAAGAGATTCAAAATCACCTTCAAAACTTTCCAATAATAGTCCATAGCTATTGCCGAGATTAGATATTTCTAAAATATTTAATCCAGCAAGTCCATAATTAACCTTTTCTTTTAGATTATTAATTGCTATTCAATTATCATAATAGTAATTATGTAAGGCCTGAATAACAACCAAACCGCAATCCAAGGAATCTTTTTGTAATTTCATTTCCATATGAATATATATGTCTTAAATATCTAAAAATTATACAAAAAAGATAATTTCATAATATTTTAGGAGATTTTAGAGAATAAAAAAACTAACATCCGAGTTGTTAGTCATTTTCTTGGTCATTTTTCAAATGATTTGGAGCGAGTGAAGGGAATCGAACCCTCATAGTCAGCTTGGAAGGCTGAAGTTCTGCCATTAAACTACACTCGCGTTTAATATATAAATTATATATTAAAATTTGTATTTTTTTAAAATTACTTTAACTTGTTCTTCATTATCAGCAAGCATTACTTCATCAACCATTTTCTTAGCTTCTTTTGTATCCACTCTACTAATCAATTCACGAGCTTGTCATAATAGTTGTTTTATATTTTTTTCACAATTCTCCATGTTTAAAATAATATTTTAGATAAAAGTATTATTATTTTTACTGATTTCTTGAATTTTAATTAACTTATTTTTCTCAATATCTTTATAAATAATTGTTGCAAACAGGAAAGATAAAAAGGATCTATGTAATGTTGCAAAAATAGAAAGACGATTTGTTGTTTTAAAAAATCAAAGAAATTTTTTTAAATTAACATCTTCAACAAAATTATTATTAAAAAATATTTTTTCCATAATTCTTCAATTTTTATAAAGCAATATAACACTAGCAACATTATTTGCAAAAAAGAAAATACAAGAAAGTATAAAAATAGGAGAATAAAAAAACTTTTGATTAATTGCGCTTCTATTAAAAATAAGAATTATATAAAAACTTCCAAACAAAATGGAAATCACTCAAGTAAAAAACCTAGCAGTATTTACATATAAATAAGACTTTTTTTCTGATTCCCAAATTTCTAAATTTTTACCTGCAGGTGTAATTTCAAATCTTTTTGATTTTAACCTGTTCCGAAACTTAATTTCTCTCTTTAAAATTCTAAGTACAAAAAAAGAAGTAGTAGCTAATATGATAAATGGAATCATGTAGAAAGATATGTCTTTTATCATCATTCCTCCTCTATATTAATTTCGCTAGCTAGTTAAATATTTTTTACTTATGCCTCTTAATAATAAATTTAAGAAATCTTGTCACCAACACTTAATCTTTGTATTAAAAATTTCCATACAAAGATATATGTCATGAATGTTTGTAAATTACATATTAAAATTTGTATTTTTTTAAAATTACTTTAACTTGTTCTTCATTATCAGCAAGCATTACTTCATCAACCATTTTCTTAGCTTCTTTTGTATCCACTCTACTAATCAATTCACGAGCTTGTAAAATTGAAGATGCCGACATTGAGAATTCATCAAGACCCATTCCAACTAATAATGGAATAGCGTCCATATCTCCAGCCATCTCTCCACACATTCCTGCTCATTTACCAGCTTTATGTGCGCCTTCAATTGTCATTTTGATTAATTTTATTATTGATGGATTAAGTGGTTGGTATAAATAAGCAACATTTTCATTCATTCTGTCAGAAGCCATTGAATATTGCATTAAATCATTTGTACCAATTGACACAAAGTCAGCATATTTACAAAACACTTCTGTATGAACTGCGGCAGAAGGAATTTCGACCATCATACCAACTTCAATTTCCTTTGAAATATTAGGATAATCTTTTAAAACATCTTTATATACTCTATCATAAATTGCTCTTGCTTGTCTAAATTCATCAATGGTAGCAATCATTGGAAACATTATTCCTAATTTACCAAATTCTGAAGAACGTATAAGAGCTCTTAATTGTGTTACAAATATATCTTGTTTATCTAAACACAATCTAATTGCTCTATAACCAAGAAATGGATTCATTTCTTCAGGGAATTGGAAATATTTAAGGGTTTTATCTCCACCAATATCAAGAGTTCTAATGATTACTTTTTTATTTTTCATTTTCTTCAAAACATCTGAATAAGATTTATATTGTTCTTCTTCCGTAGGTCAATCTGCACTATCCATATATAAAAACTCACTTCTAAATAGTCCAATGCCATCACCACCATTTGTTAAAACACCATCTACATCTTCAGGTGAACCAATATTACCAGCTATTTCAACATGTTTTCCTTCTTTAGTGACTGATTTTTTATCTTTAAAGGATTTCAATCTTGCTTTTTGAGCTTCAGATTTCTTTTGTCTTTCTAATAGTTCTTTTAGTAATTCTGGATCTGGATTAATAAATGCTTCACCTGAATCACCATCTATTGCTAGTATATCACCATCCTGAACATCATTTGTTATTGTTTTTAATCCAAGAACTGCGGGAATTTCTAAACTTCTCGCCATAATTGCTGAGTGAGAGGTTCTACCACCAATATCTGTTGCAAATCCTTTAACATACTTTTTATTAAGTTGTGAAGTTTCAGAAGGTGTTAAATCAAAAGCAACAATAATAACTTCTTCATTAATAGAAGTTAAATCAGGAGTTTTAATTCCTAAAACATTATGAATTATTCTTGTATAAACATCTTTAAGATCTGCTGCTCTTTCTTTCATATAAGTATCATCCATATTTTCAAACATTTCGATGTATTTTTTAGAAACAAAATCTAAAGCATATGAAGCATTACATTTTTCAGTTTTAATTAATGATATTATTTCATCTTTCATTGATGGATCAGTGGCAACTTGAATATGTGCATCAAAAACAGCGGCTTCATGTTCGCCTAAGTTTTTGACAGCAATAGTTTTAATTTTTTCTATTTCCTTAATAGATGATTTAATTGAAGTTTCAACCATTTGAATTTCTTTTTCAGGATTAGCACTTTCTTTTTTAATATTAAGTTCAATATGTTTTAATTCAAAAACTTTACCAATAGCTATTCCTTGAGATGCACTAATTCCTTTGAGTGTTTTCATCTTGTTCATAATAGTTCCCCTTAATGTATTAAAATTTATGATTAAATCATCATTTTTATAAATTATAAATTAAAAATAAATAAAAATAACCTTTTTAAATTAGGTTATTTTTTTTCATTTCTTCTTGAATTGCTTTGATAGCTTCTTTTTCATCAGAACCAGTAGCCTCAATAGTAATTTCTTCGCCAGCTTTAACACCTAGTGCCATTATGTTCATAATGGATTTTAAATTTCCTGATTTTCCATTTGCATGTATTTTTATATCTGATTCAAATTTCGAAGCAACTGTAACAGTTATTGATGCAGGTCTTGCATGTAACCCAACTGGATCTATAATTTTAGCTGTAAATGATGTCATATCTTGTTCCTTTTTAAAATATATTGTATTAATTTGTAAATAAATTATACCACAAGAGAATAAATATTTAATTATAGAGTTGAATTGATAGTTAAGAAATATTTGTAATCCATACTAAATATTTTATATATAATTATTCTTATGATTAATAAGAAAATGAAAATTATTGCTGTCTCAACTTTAGCGAGTTCTATATTTGTTGGTGCTGGTTTAGGAGTTGGTATTAGTTATATAAAATCATTAGAATCGAATATAACAGTAAAATTTAAAAATTCAATCACTATCTCCAATTTTATAAATAATATTGGTAATAAAGATTTTATTACAACTGCTGATTTTGATAAGTCAATAAAACTAATGAATGGTAATACTGAAATTACTGATTATTCAAAGATAACTGTAAATGAAGCATATATAAATAATTACTTTAAATTCGAAGTTCCAAATAAAGTTAAGTTCTATACTGATAAGGAAGGAATAGATGTTTATATAAAGAATTACAACGAAAATTCAAATGACCAAAATTTTGATATTTATCCAAGTAATTACAATTCTTCTTATGTTGAATTTAAAATATGATTTGGTAAAGGTGAAGGTAAGGAAAGAGTAGAAGATTACATTATTGTTTATGGAGCAGGATTAAATGGTTTTAAGAAAACTCAGGAAGAATTGGATGTTAGAAGTGTTGTCAATCTCTTTCAAGAGCGAATTTCATTAAAGAAGGAGTTTTATAATAATTTCCCAATTAACAAAACTATCAAGGAAGGTATTTTTGCCAAATCTATTGAACCATCTGATATTGTTTCAGATTTAACTCTTGTGCAATTAAAAGGTGTTCAGTGAAATGTAACTAGTGTTGAACAAGATAATAAAATACCGTCAAAATTAAATGTTAATATTGATTTTCAAAAAGGTAGACAGAATGAAAATTTTTTTAGTCAAACATTTGTAACTTTTGGAATTGATGGTTTCCCAATCGAAATGGGTGTTGATGATTATGAATCGAAAGTTAAAAATTTTATTAAAGATGAAAAGAATATAACAAGCTTAGGAGAAGCATTTAAATATGAAAGACCTAAAGACCAACCTGAAGGAGAAATGGGAACCGTTCTTCAAAATTATCGCAATGGTGCTTTTTCTTTTGATTTACCAATTTCATTTAGGAATATAGCTTCTAATGCAGGGGTTGAGTATATCTTTAAACCTTGAGAAGAAGGTAGTGTTGAATATTCAGCATTTCCTGATGAAGAAGATTCTGAAATTCCAAAATTTAAAATATTCGTTAGATCTGGATCAGACACTCCCTTTGAATATGAGGAATTTTTCACAATAAGAGGAGATGGACAAGTTACAAATATACCATTTGATAAAACTGATTCTAATAATGAAATTGATCGATTAAAAGAATTAAGTGAAAATCCTTTCAACAATGAAACAGTTATTTTGGAATTAATTGAAGAATTTGCTGCTTTTAATGATCGAAGTAATATAACAGCTAATATTGTTGCAGGTGTTGAAGATCCACTGAAAAATATAAAATTGTCATTTAGTGCTTCCATACCACCAGTGATTATTCCTTTTGGCTTAATGGTTGATGCAAAAAAAGTAGTGAGTAGTCTAAATCAACTAAAAGTTGAAGTTGAAATTTCACTTGGAACTGAATTTGAGGATAAAAATTCTTTCTCATTGAATATTAGTTATCCAGGATTTAAATCTGAACAACAATATAACAATGATTTAATAAATAGATTTAGAACTGAAATAATTAAGGATGTGTCGCAATCGCAAGTGACAATAAATACAAAAGTACAAATAACACCCGCTAACACTAATGCTGTCAAAGAATCGATTAGATTGGGTAATGGAGACTTTTATTTCTATCAAGATATATTTGTAGGATTTGATGATATAATGGATGACTTTAAATGAAGTAGTAAACCAACATTTAAAATTGATTTTAGAAAAACTGTAGTTGAAGGTGATAACATTATATTTAATGTCACAACTAAAACTGGTATTGAAAGTCAAACTATAGAAATAATTAGAGCAATTTCAAGTTTCTATAATTAGATATTATAAGGAAAGGTATAAAAAATGAGGAAAAACAAAAAAAATAAGAAAAAAACACCTAAATTAACTATTTTCCTTACATTTATATTTATTGGCTTTGTCGCAGGAACTGTTTTGGGAATAGGTCTTAAACAAATAGAATCGAGTAATGTGGTTGCACAATCTATTGATGAAAATGAAAGTCTAAGAAAAGAATAAAAATTATTTATCCATTGAAACGGCAAAATTAAATTCAAATGTTGGTGGGGTTGGATTATCAGTCAAAAATTCATATTCAAAATCTGAAAAGGCAGATACAACGGTGGCCTTAATTTTTACTCATCTATAAATTTTGTTTCCGATTGTAGAAGTTTTTACATCATACTCATCATTATTACTGTTGCTTAAAAATGAATATTTAATTCTAAAATCATTATTTATCGGTATCTTTAATGGATCATAAAATTGAGGTGGTTTAGGTGGCAATATCTCCTGAGTATATAAACTTGCTCAAAGAACTTCAAAATCTAAAGTATAAAAATTCTCTGGATTAGGAACTACTAAAAAATTGTCATCAATAAGAATCAAGTTTTCAAAAGGTCCAAGAGGATCTATAATTTTATTGTTAATTTCAATGTATAAATTATTAACTATTCTTTGATCGTTATTCAAAAACCCATTTGCACTAAATTGATTATTATCTTTTGTATCTGTAAATGAGGGTCTCCCATTATGAATATTCATTTTAGAAGGTGGTTTTATCGGAAGTCAAATTCCATCTATTAAAACTTCTAATGAAATAGAATACGTTATTAATCCACTATTATCATTATCATCAACAAGTGGCACCTGATTTATGGATGGTTTAAAATTAAATGTTGATTTTACATTTCTAAATAGTCTTCTATTTGATTCTGGAAAATCATCAACAGTGATCGAAAATTCTCTCAAATCTGCCTCAGGGATATCAAACATTTCGTAAATAGGTAGTGGATTTATTATTGCTTCAGAAGGTAATTTAAATCTAAAGTCATTGATTGCTCTATAGCTTGAATATTTAGCATATGCTTCAATAGTTGCCTTTAATAATTCCTTTCTAGTTTCTTTGAAATTAGAAATTTGTTTTGTTCTATTAATATTCGGTGAAGGCGTTAATAAATTGCTTGTACTTTTGTCGTAGAAATCAATTGTAATATAAACTGCTCTATTAGAATCATTTGAAGAAATTTTGATATCTGGACGATATTTAAATGCATCAGGATTCGTTAAAAAAGATGGAATATTTATTTTATCATCAATTTTTTTTAATTCTTCGTAAAATATAATAAATTCTTCAAGATTTGTGATACTCGAAGCAAGTTTATTATTAACACTTGAAAATTTGACATCATTAAGATTAACATTAATTATCTCGTTTTCTCCTCTATAAAGACTATCAATTTCTTCTTGATATGTAGAGAAAGTTTGATACTGAACTATCTTAGGATTTTTAAGATTCTTATCACTTGGATTAAGTGGATAATCGTCAAGAGAAGTGAGATTTAATTGAACTGATAACTTTCCGCTTATATCATCTGCAACTAATGCAAAATTATATTTATAATTAGGATTTGGTATGTAACTTGATGATCCTTCGATTGAAGAAAACTCTTTAATTACGGAAGGTAAAATGTCTATATTTCCATTTAGTTGCAATGCTTGAAATTCTGTGTATTGATAATTAATATCACTTTGCTCCGAAGAAGTTAATTCTCTAAAACCTGTAATTGTTACAATATCTTTTTCATTAGAACTACTTGAGTAATTAACAGGTATACCTTGATAATCATAAAGCTGAACTGATAGTTTTAATTGCTTACCATCTTCACTTGGTAAATAAGAAAAAGAGTATGTGACTCCAGGATGTAAGGTTTTTGGAATAGTATAAATATTACCAATTAAATTATCATCGATTGAGTTCGCTAAATTTTTGCTAACATTTATGTGATTAACAAGATTTGAAGTAAATAAATCATATTGTTCTTTAAAATTTGTTTTCTCACTTGAGGTTGAACATGATGATAATGCAATAAGTGGAGTTAATAAAACAGGTGTAAATCCAAGAGCAAGAAATAATTTTTTCACATATTCTCCCATCAATAATTTTTAACAATTATATAATAAAACTAATTGTTTTTAGCATTTTTTTGTAGTATAATAACTAATATAAATTAAAAAGATAACATAATTTAATAAGGATAAATATGATTACAGATAAAATATTCATTTCATCTTCAAAAAGTGATGAAGGAAGAAGAGCAACTTCTCAATTAGTGAGTGAATTGTCACACATCAAAAGAAGTTTTGATTTTTTTAAAGACTCAGATAAAGCTACTTTTGCAAATTACAATGATGAAAAAATAATTTGAAAAAGACTTAAAAGTTGCGGAGTTACTATCTTAGTTCTATCAAGTGATTTTTTGCGAAATAATTCACACCTTTTAAAAAAGAATGATAAGGGTTCTGCTGGTTGAAATTACGAAGAACTTAAAATATCTCTTACTTGAAATAAGGAAAAGATGCACAATTCTGTAATAGCAGTTTACACTGACGAATTTTTTTATGATTATATTAAAAACCCTACTTTATTCTCATTTCCTATTATTAATGATAATATTAATAATTTAAATAGATTTAGATCTAGTGAAGTTGATTCTAAAGATTACATTGAAGTAATAAGTTTAAATGAATTTTTAGATTCACCAAAATATTATTTAAATAAGGTTGATAAAAGAAAAGTCAAACAATCATTCCTTGGTTTATATAGCATAGCATTATAATTTATAATATACTATTTTATTTTAAATGTAATGTGGTCATTTTATTAAGTGTCTTTTTAAGTAACAATTCATTTCTTAATGTTTCAGCTTCTGAAGAGGTTGCTTCTTTTAACTTTTGTTCTGTTTTCTCAATTAGTTTTCTAATTGTATCTTCATTTAAGTCCTCTTTAAAAACAATGTCATCAGTAAAAACATCAACATATTCCCTTTCAACATAAATTAGACCGCCACTAATTGCACAAATTCTTTCATTTTTGGAACCTTTAGAATTAATGTACATTGTTGATATTTCGATATTGCTTATGAATGGTAATCTATTTCTTTGAATACCAATATATCCTTTGGCGGTCTTCACAGTTAAAATATCAATGTCTCCATCAAAAAATATTCCTTTGGGTGTAGATATTTTTAAGTGAGTTGTTTTTGCCATAAAATGCTTTCTAAATTATTTACTATTATTCGCTTTTTCAATTGCTTCTTCAATTGTACCAACATATAAAAATGCTTCTTCTGGTAAATCATCATGTTTTCCATCCAAAATTTCTTTAAAGCTTCTTATATTATCTTGAAGCTTAACAAATTTGCCTGGAATTCCCGAAAATTTCTCCGCTACATCGAATGGTTGAGAAAGGAAGTTCCTGATTCTTCTGGCTCTATGAACAATTAATTTATCTTCCTCAGATAATTCATCCATTCCTAAAATGGCAATAATATCTTGAAGTTCCTTAAATCTCTGTAGGATTTGCTGAACTGATCTTGCAACTTCATAATGTTCATTACCAATAACTAAAGGATCTAGTAGTCTTGAAGTGGATGACAATGGATCAACGGCTGGATATAATCCAAGAGCAGCAATATTACGATCTAAAACTGTTTTAGCATCTAAGTGGTTAAATGTTGTTGCAGGTGCTGGATCAGTTAAATCATCAGCCGGAACATAAACAGCCTGAACTGATGTTATAGAACCACTTTTTGTTGAGGTTATTCTTTCCTGTAATTGCCCCATTTCCGTTGCTAGCGTTGGTTGATAACCAACAGCTGAAGGCATTCTTCCTAATAGAGCAGAAACTTCTGAACCTGCTTGAGTAAATCTAAAAATGTTATCAATAAAAAGAAGGACATCCTGATTTAAAACATCTCTAAAATATTCGGCCATTGTAAGTCCTGAAAGTGCAACACGCATTCTAGCACCTGGGGGTTCATTCATTTGCCCAAATACTAATGATGTTTTTTCAAGAACCCCAGAAGCCTTCATTTCAAAATAAAGATCGTTTCCTTCCCGAGTTCTTTCACCAACTCCAGCAAAAACAGAAAGACCACCATGCTCCTTAGCAATGTTATTAATTAGTTCTTGAACTAGGACTGTTTTACCAACACCAGCTCCACCAAATAAACCAATTTTTCCACCTTTAACATAAGGAATTAATAAATCGATAACTTTGATTCCAGTTTCTAATATTTCTGATGATGTTTTTTGTTCTTCATAAGAAGGAGCGGGTCTATGAATTGGCATTCTTTTTTCCCAGATAGGTGCGGGTATTTCATCAATTGGTTCTCCAAGAACATTGAACATTCTCGAAAGAACTTGTTTACCAACAGGGACTGTTATTGAATTTCCAGTATCGAACACTTTAAGTCCACGAATCAGACCTTCTGTAATACCCATAGAAATAGTTCTGACCGTATTATCTCCTATATGTTGTGCTACTTCAAAAATATATTTTTTTCCTTCATAATTCAATTCAAGAGCATTTAATATTGAAGGTAATTTTGAGTCTTCAAATCTAACATCGACAACAGGCCCTAATATTTGAATTATTTTTCCTGAGTTTTTTTCATTATTATTCATTTCCTGCCCCCGCTACTATTTCTGTAATTTCTTGTGTTATTCGTGCTTGTCTTTCCTTATTATATTCTTTTTCTAAATAATCTATTATATCTGTGGCATTATTAGAAGCATTTTCCATTGCGATTCTTCTTGATGAAACTTCTGATACTTTCGATGAAGCCATTGAAGCATATATTATTGCCCCTAAATAAAGTGGTAATGCTTTCTTAACAACTGTTTTTGGATTTGGTTCAAATTCAATTAGATTGTTAATTTGATTTTGCTTTGACAACAATTCCTTCTCCCTTTTAGAAAAAGGATATATCTTTCTATCTTCAGCTTCATAAGTTAAGCTATTTATATATTTAGTATCAATTAAATGAACTGAGTGAATCTTGTTCGTAAATAATAGGGAAGAAATTTTATTTGTAATTTTAATAACTATGTCATAGTTAGGCTCGTCGCCAACGGCAGAAAATTTCAGTAGAATGTTTTCAGTTTTAATTAATTTCGAAAGCGATCTTACTCCTTTACTTCCTACAATTATTACATAATCATTTTCATTAACATTCTTTTTAAATAACTTAAAAATATTATTATTATATCCCCCACACAAACCCAGATCAGAAGTTATAATGATAAATACTCTTGGGAGAGAAGGGTCTAATTTAATTATTTCATTTCAATCCTTTATCTTGGTATTTAGATTATGAAAAATATCCTCTATTCTTTTCGAATAAGAAATAACATCCTCATAATTTTGTTTTGCTTTTCTTAACTTAGATGTAGAAACAAGTTCCATAGCTTTAGTAATTTTTCTCGTCGTACTTACTGATGTAATACGATTTTGCACTTCCTGCAATGATGCCATATTATTGTTTTACACTTTCTGAAATTTGTTGTGTTGTTTGATTAGATTCAGTTGGTGTTTCTATAGTATTGGTAGATGAATCATTAACAACTATTGTTGCAGAAAAAGTTTCATTAAATCTTTGTATAGATTCAAGTAATCCTTGGTTCACTTCATCCGATATTAATTTTTCAGCTTCAATAGATCTTTTAAATGAGTTAGCAACATTGTCTAATCTAAAGAAATCAATCAATTCTGTTTTTCATCTCTTGATTTCTTCTAAAGGTATTAATTCGATTAATCTATTTTTAACAGCAAATAAAACTATTGTTTGAGAAACTTGTGAAATAGGTTCAAATTGCTTTTGAACTAATATTTCATAAACTTTTTTTCCATGAGTTAAGATTTTCTTAGTTGAATCATCAAGATCAGATGAAAATTGAGCAAAGGATTGCATTTCATTATATTGTGATAATTCTAGTTTTAATGATGAAGTTACCTGTTTCATTGCTTTAATTTGCGCAGATGACCCAACCCTTGAAACTGAAAAACCAACATCAACTGCTGGTCGCTGTCCAGAGTTAAACAAGTTTTCTCTTGTGAATATTTGTCCATCAGTAATTGAAATAACATTAGTTGGAATATAAGCGGAAATGTCTCCTGATTGCGTTTCTATTATCGGTAATGCAGTAATCGAACCCCCACCATTTTTAGCATTAACTCTTGCTGCTCTTTCTAATAGTTGTGAGTGAAGATAAAAAACATCTCCAGGATAAGCTTCACGACCTGGAGGTCTTCTTAATAAAAGTGAAAGTGTTCTATAGGCAACAGCATGTTTCGAAAGGTCATCATAAACAATTAGAACATCTTTACCTTGTGCCATAAATTCTTCTGCCATTGTTACAGCACTATAAGGAGCAATATATTGTAAGGGAGCAAATTCCGAAGCACCAGCTGAAATAACAATTGTATAATTCATGGCATCTCTTATTTCTAGATTTCTAACAATTTGAGCAACAGTTGAATTTTTTTGTCCAATTGCTACATAAATACAAATAACATTTTTACCTTTTTGATTAAGAATAGTATCAATTGCAATCGCTGTTTTACCTGTCTGTCTATCACCAATAATTAATTCTCTTTGACCTTTACCTATTGGGATTAATGAATCAATTGACATTAATCCTGTTGCAAGTGGTTGATCAACAGTCTCTCTTGTCATAACTCCAGGGGCAACTTTAAATATTGTTCTAGTTTTTTCAACATTTATTTCACCCTTACCATCAATTGGATGACCTAATGCATTTAGAACACGACCAATTAAAGCCTTACCGACCGGAACAGAAACAACTTTTGTTGTTCTTCTTACTTCATTACCTTCAACAATATTGTCATTTTCACCCATTAAAACTACTCCAACGGATTCTTCTTCTAAATTTAGCGCTAATCCAAATGTACCTGAACCAAAATCCAATAATTCACCTAATTTAACATTATCTAATCCTGAAACTAGAGCAATTCCATCGCCAATTGATAAAACTTCTCCGATTTCCGAAGTTTTTGTGGTTAATGAACCATATTCTTTAATCTGTTTTTTAATGACTGCAGAGATGTCAAGTGCTTTTAATCCCATTTTCTCTCCCCTTTCAACAAGTATTTTATTTGTTCTAAATCTGAAATTACAGAATTTTCGATTATAGTGTTATCAATAAATATTTTTATTCCTGATACTAGTTCTTTGTCTAGTAAATTCTTAAGACTAACATTGCAATTGTATTCATCCGAAAGTTTATTTTCAAGTTTTTTTATATTAGTGACTGTAAGTGGTGAGGATGAATAAACTATTCCCTCCTTTATTTTTAAAGATTCACCACAATAATTAACAAATAAATTGATAATGCTTTCAATATGTTGAAACTTATTTTTACTTGAAATTAATTTTAAGAAATTTAAGAAATATTTATCTAGGTTTTTGAACGTTGTATTTATAATTTCTTCTTTTTTATCTTGTGGTATATTTCTTAAGGAAAGGATTTTTGCGAATTCATGATAATCTTGAGTTGAAAATAAATTTAGCAATATTTTTGCATCATCAAAATATTCTTTAACTTTGTTTTCATCTTTTGCAATAGAAAATAAAGCTAAGGAATATCCAATTAAATTTTCATTCTTATTCATGATTCACCTTTTGTATTATTATTTATTCACCGTTAATATAAGAATCTAAATATTCTTTAGCTGTTTGTTGATCAATATTTTTAGAAATAATTTTCTTAGAAATAATCATAGCCACTTCAATGATGTCATCATTTCTTGTCTCTGCCATTTTTTCCATTCTAAAATTAATATCATTATTAGCTTCACGGACTAATCTCTCAGCTTCTTTTTTACCTTCATCAATATAGTGTTGCTTAATTATCTCAGAATCTTTTTTAGATTTAGAAATAATTTCTTGCGCAGTAATTCTTGATTTCATTAATTCGGCTTTTGCATTAGATTTCATTTTAATTGATTTAAGTTTTGAATTAACGGAGTCGTCAATATTCTTTTGAATAAAATCATGTCTTTTCTTCATCATTTTTACAACTGGATTATAAAATAATTTAGATAAAATAATCATCGTAACAATAAAGGCTCCGATTGTTGCAAGTATTATATATAATGATGGAAATAAAGCATTAACGATGTCATTAATGTCCCCAGGTTTAGGTTTTGAATCTTCCCTCAAAATAGTTATGTTTATTATTTCTAATATTATTTCTTCACTCATAAAAATTTCCTAATTCGTGATTATGCAGATGCTGTTGTGTTGTAAACGAAAATCAATAGAATCGCAACAACGAAAGCATAAATAGCAGCAGATTCAGTAATAGCCAATCCCATAATTAACATTTTTCTAATTTTGGCTTCAGCCTCTGGATTACGACCAACTGCCTCAACTGCTTTTCCTGTAGCATAACCCTGTCCTAAACCAGTACCAACTACACCAATTATAGCCATTCCAGCCCCAACTGCGACAAGTCCATATTGCATATTATTCATATTTTTCCTCCTCTAATTTAAAACAAGATTTCCTGTTTCAATTTCTTTATTTTGTTTTTTAGTTTCTCTAGCAATTTTTTTTGCTTCTTGTATTTCATCTCCATGTTCAATCTCAGTTGATCAATATATACATGTTAATAAAGCAAATATATAAGATTGAATTAAAGCTCCAAAGATGTCAAAATACATATGAAATCAAGGAGCAACTATCATTCCAAGTAAATTAATTTCTCCAACTACTGGAATAAGCCCTCATAGGACGCTACATACATAATAAATTAGGAACATCATTATTGATCCACCCAATATATTTCCGTATATCCTGAATGAAATTGATATCAATGGAGAAAATTGGCCAATTCATTCTACTGGATTTAAGAATTTCTTGAAAAAAGACAATCGTTGATGGATAATTCCAAAGACATATATTCCTAATCAAGCTATTATCGATAGAATAAGTGGTACAGAATATGATGTAACTACAGGATCCAATGCAAGGAATGCAGATGTATTACCAACAATTAAGAAAGTAATCAAAGTAAAAATATAGGGAGTAACACGATCAAGTTTTCCGTCCGTAGTCGAACTAAATTCCGATTGAAAAACTCCTACATATTGCTCTGCAATCAACGCAATTCCTTTTGGGGCTTCATCCGGTTTAACCTTTCTAACCTTAAAATATACAACAATGGAAAGAGCAGAAATAACAATCACAACATAAATCAAAGTTATTAGTTGAGGTTGAGCTCAAACTCATAAATTACTAGTTAATTGTTCCATGTTTTTCTTTCCTTTCCTTAATGTTTTTATATATTCATACTCAAATTTGATAAAAAATGATGCTGGTTGGAATAGTAAATAATCCAGCTAAAACGGTGAAAAAATTAAAAATTCCATCTATATTACTTAATGAATTATCACCTTTATGAAATGCTTTGTTAATAAAAATAATTGATATAAGTGTACCAATCAATAAACAAGATGTTAAGATAAACTTAAGAAATGATAATAAGAATCCCATTTTGAATGTCCTCTTGTTACTTAAAAGTTTTCCTAAAAAAAAGTTTGTAGCAAAAAAAATTGATATTGAAACTAATGATCCTATCAAAAAACCTGTCAAGTATGTGTAACTATCAATAGCAGCAATTGCAAAAGCGATTGAAGCCAATAATACTAGTGAAAATCATACTTTCAAGATGTTTTTTTCAAGATTAATGTTGTTCATAAATATCCTAGGTAAATAAATTACCTATTTATAATTTTACTCTTACTTTAAAAAATTTAATTAAAATAAAAAAATAATAAAAGAATGTTATTTTAGGCAAATAACATTGCTCTAACTTTATCACTTTTTTCTTTCGAAATCATAACTTCAAGAGTTTTTAAACCGAGTTCAATCGAGGCTGCAGGACCTCTACCTGTGATGTATTTACCATCAACAATAACACTGTCATTTTTTTGTCTTAATGATGATGCTCTTGAATCAATTCCATCAATGGGATACGAAACGTATTTTTTATCAGTAATTAGTTTTGTTTCATACAATGCATTAGGTGCATCACAAATTGCAATAATATATTTATCATTTTTTATAAAATCTTTTATAACAGTTAGAGCTTTTTCATTTTTTCTAAGTTCAAGAGCAGCTCTTCCACCAGGAATAAAAATTCCATCGTAATCGTTTATATTGTAAGTAGATATAGTTTTAATGGAACCAATATTAAAAGACCCAAAAATATTTGTATCACCATTTGGGTTGTAATATGTTACATCTAATTCTCCAGATTTATCTAAGGTGCCAATTACTCCTGATAATTCAATATCCTGGTATCCACATAAAATTAAAGTTAATATTTTCATATTCATTCCACCTATCCCTCGTAATTCTAATTATAGAGTAATTAAATATCTTTTGATTACATAAGTGGCGAAAAAAGTTTAACTAAGAATATATTTATTAAATATAAAATTGGCCTTCCCTTTTTTTTGTGTTTGGGAATAACTAAATTTGCATATTTCTTATAATCATCAAAAATCTCATCTAAATCAGAAACAGATTTACCAGTTAAATAACTTAGAGATTCGTAATTTGAATATAAAGATCTCATATCTAAATTTATCGTTCCTAAATATCCTAATGTATCATCAAAAGTTCCAATCTTGGAATGCAAGAACATATTATTCATCTCATAGACCTTTGCACCATTTAAAATTAAATCATTCAAGTAATAAAGAGTTGCCTCTAAAATGAGTTTATTGTCTGCTTTTCCAGGAATAAAGATCTCCACTTCAACACCCTCTAATAAAGCAAATTGTAATTGTTCTAATATCTTTTTTGAAGGTATAAAATAAGGCGTTGCTAACCTAATTCTTTTTGATGAAAAAGAAATACTATGCATTAATGATTTTTCTAGAAAATATTCCTTAACATTTGGACCTTCTTCAAGAAATAAAGATTTAGAATCCATATTATCATTTTTTTGTGTTAATATGTAGGTTTTGCTGCTTAATCTTTCATTTGTAATCTGAAATCAACTGTATAAAAATAGTTGTGAAAAGTCATTACAAATATCACCAATTACTCTAGCATTTATATCAACTCAATAACCATATTTCTTATCATATGAAAAATATTCATCACTAATATTTATTCCACCAGTATGAACAATATTTCCATCAATAATGACCACCTTTCTATGTAATCTAAATGTTTGTTTTATATTTAGGAATGGAAATTTAATTTTATTAAAAATCACTATTGCAATTCCTGCATCTTTCATTTCATCTATTTCATTATCGTTGAATGCCCATTTACCAAAATCATCAATTAATATTTTTATTTCGATTCCTTCATTGGCTTTTTTAATTAAGATTTCTTTAAATTGATCATATGTTTCAGATTGTTTCATAATATACATTTCAATATGAATATGGTGTTTTGCATTTTCAATATCCCTAAACAAAGACTCATATGCTTCAAATCCATGTTTATAAATTTCAAACGATGATTCTTTTCAATCTCTCATTATTAATGAAGATATCTTTCTTTCGAAGTAAGATAATTTATCTTTGTTATTACCAATGCTTAAGTTTTCATTTTCGAAAGATTTATAGATTTTTTCATAATCTAATTTTGATTGTTGATATTCATCTTTTCTACCAAAAAATATAAAGATGATATGTCCTAATATTGGCACTATAATTATAAAAATAAGTCATGAAAGTTTAGTCTCGTAATTTCTTTCCTTGCTAAAAATTCAAATAGACACTGTGATATTAATTACATAAAAAATTATTACTGCTAAGCTGAATCCGACAATCCCAACTTTACCTATAAAAAAGAATATTGAAGTCAGTGACAGAATGCTTAGTAATAATAGGGTTTCTATTATTCAACTTAAGAATTTTTTCATTACTATCAATTATATTTTATTTAATGAAAAAAAGTAAAAAAAAATGGCGGGGAAGAGAGGATTTGAACCTCCGCGGGAATTGCTTCCCCTACACCCTTAGCAGGGGCGCCTCTTCGACCACTTGAGTACTTCCCCATTTTTTTATTTAATTATACCAAAACATTGAAAATTAATTTATATTAATAACAATAGCATTAGTAATGTAACACCGAAGAATATTAATGTTGATAAGGCATCAATTAATGTTGTTAAAACTGGTGCTGCCATAACAGCAGGGTCTTTTTTTAATTTGGCACCTAAGATGGGCACAACTGCACCAGAAATTTTTGATATTACGATAACAAGAAATAATGCAAATGAAGATGCAACTGCAATAATCAGATAGAAAGCGTAATCATCACCTAACATCTCACCAGTCACTAAGTAATAAATCATCAATCTTAAAAAATTTGAGAACATTAAAACTGATCCCAATATTATTCCAATTTTGAGTTCCTTGAAAATCACTTTCACTGGTTTAGTATTTTTTAATTCATTTAAAGCCATGGATCTTGTTATCGTGGAACTTGCTTGAGATCCGGCATTTCCTGCTGAAGAAGATATAACTGGAATAATGGCTAAGACACCACCTACTAAAATTGAGCTTGAAACGGTTGCTTGAATAGCATCCTTAATAAAATTTTCAGTGATTGTATAAAATGAGTCAATAATTATTTGTGAAAGAGTTGCACCAATCATTAACATTAAAAGTCAAAAAACCCTACTTCTAACAATTGTAGATATTTTAGCTTTTGGATAAGGTATTAATTCCTTAGAACTAATACCAGAACCTTTATAGATGTCCTCAGTAACCTCTTCATTAATAATATCAATAACATCATCATGTGTTAGCATTCCTAATACAACATCATTTTCATCAACTACTGGTAGGATGGGTGAAAATTCAGAAATAAATATTTGTGATGCTTCTTTTTTATCCTGAAAAGTATAAACACTTTCTATCTTTCGAACATTTTCAATAATCTTTTTATCTCTTGGACCAAAAACAATATCTTCAAGAGTTACACAACCCAGCAATTTATTCTCTTGATCTACTAAGAAAAATAAGTGTGAAATTTCAGATTCTTCCCTCTTATTTTTAATCATTTGTAAAGCTTCTTTATTGGTGAAAATATCCTTAAGCAAAATAATGTCAACTGACATAATCGATCCAATTTGTGTTTCACTATATTTAAGAATTTCATTAACTTTAGATCTTGTTTCCTTATCGACATTTTTAAGAATAGCTTTTGATAAGTGTGGAGGTAATTCCTCAATTAAGTCTGCAATCTCGTCAGTATAAAGCTCATTAATAATGGAATATGTTTCTTTTTGAGTTAAATTTTTAATTATATTTTCTTGCATTTCTTCATCTAGGTGAGAAAATACTTCGGAAGCTTTTTCAGTTTTTAAAAATCTAAAAAATAAAATACCTTCAATTTCAGAAAGTTCATTTAATATTTCGACAATTTCAGACATCGTTGCTTGTTCTGAAAAGTTTCTAATGGCATCAATATTTCTTGAGACAATTAACTCTTTTATATCTATATAATTAATATCTTTTAGCATAATAAGATTAACCTCCTTTCCTTATTTCAAGAAATCTTGTTTATGCAAATTAATCACGAAGGAATAAAATTAATTTTTCTTGGAATTCATTCATATCTACTTTTGTTAAAACAGAATTTTTTGCAATCGTTACACCACCAGTTTCTTCAGAAACAATAATTGTTGTAGCATCAGAAATTTCACTAATACCAATAGCAGCTCTATGTCTAGCACCATATTTATTATCAATGGATTTCTTGGTAATTTTGTAATATGTAGCTGCATATAAGATTTTATTTTCTCTAATAATTATAGCTCCATCGTGTAATGGAGAATTCTTATTAAATAATGAAATAATTAATGATGAAGAAATGTTGGCATCTAAGACAATACCATCAGTTCTGAAATTATCAATTACGTCGTGATTTTCAATTGTTATAATTGCGCCAGTTTTAGTTTTAGATAAATACTCAACCGCTTCTCTCACCTGATTGATTAGTCTTATTTTACTACTTGTTCCAATTCTATTTTTCTTTTTATCGAATAGGAATCTCTTAAATAAAGAAAATAGTAATGGTGATATAACTACCAAAGCAATAATGATAGAAATAATTAATATTACTACTAACAAAGCATTTGATTCTGATTGCATTATATTTCCTTTTTCCTATACCTAAATTCTCTTCAAAAAATTTATATTTTATATTATTTTCAAACCGATGGGAAGAAGAATAAAACAATTAAAGCTACCCCAACCATTATTAGAAGGGATAATAAAATTGTGATTGTTCAAAATCTGATATTTCCACCAGAATTCCTTTGGTTATTATCATCTAATTTCTTATTTTTAGAATTTAATGCCGATTCTTCAGTATTATCATTTTTTTCAATACTTAATTCTTGAACATCAGTTTTAGGCATTGGGTAATATTCTTTGATTCTTCCATAATCAACACTTTTTACATTTGTTTCTTTAGTTCTTTGGTCTATTATTGTTTCGATAGTAGATGTTTTTTTCTCTGTTGGTTCATTAAAATCAATTTTTTTAGCATTTACAATTATTGGTTTCTCGACCTCTTCTTTTACATAAATTGTATTCTCAACGCTATTTTTTAAATCAAGTTTTCCAGAATTATCTTGATCTTCATCTCAAAGGTTTTCAACAATTGATTTTCTTTTTAAAATTTCATCAATTATAGAAAGATTAAGAGTATCTTCTTGATTAACTCCAACTTTTATTTCATCTAGTTTCTCTAACTCAGATATTAGATTTAGCGATTTCTTTGCGTTTTCATTTCTAGTTAAAGAATTATCGATCTTCTTGTCATAAACTAAATCACGAGTACTGGTATCATTTTGCGAAATATTATTAGAATTAATAATTTCATGACCAATTGGATTATGAGTAATATTTTTTTGCTCTTCATTTATTTCTTTGATTGGTTTGGTTATTTTCTTTTTGGCAGGTTTCTTTTTGGCAGGTTTTTTAACTGGTTCTTTTTCAACAGGTTTTGTTGTTTTCTTCTCAACTGTTTTTACTGATTTCTTTTTTGTATTTTTTTCAATAGGTTTTGCAAGTTTTTTATCAACTACTTTGGCTTGTTGCTTATCCGCAGATTTTATTAATTTCTTTTTTGTAGTTTTCTCAACTGGTTTAGGTTTCTTTTCTTTTTTCAGACTTTTTTCATATTTTTCTTTCAGCTCTTTTTCATTAAAAAACTTATCACTATCCTTAACTAATTTAAGTTCAATAGTTTTTGATGCAGCTTTTAAGTTTCTTCTTGCCATTTCTTCAATTGTAAAAACCATCTTTGAAAATTTGTCACCTGTTGATTGTTGAACAATCATTTGTGCTGGTGTTTTAAGTTGTTTAAAATAAGTAATAGCAGCTGTTTGAGTTTTAAAAATACGATAGAAAAGTTTGTCATTCTCAAGAACCACTCAAATTTTATCTCCTGTTTTATTTATTCTTCTCGTGCAAGTATATTGCCTTGTTGGTTTCATGTTACATACTCCTAAACTAAATAATAAAATTATAAAGCATTTTTATTTAAATTTTCTTATTAACTTTTAAAATATAAATTAAAAATATAAATAACAATATCAAATTTAAGTTTCGAATTTAAAAAAATGCACTAAAGCATTTTAATATTATTCTTTTGGAACTAACTCTGGATCTAAAACACTGAATTTTTTGTGTTGCTCATAAGCTGCTTCATCTAAAACAAATTTAACTAAGTCTAAATCACTTTGATAAATTTTAATTTGATGTCTATCACTGATTAATTTTTCTAAATTCGGTTCATTTTTATTTGAGATTATTTTTATTTTATATGGTGAAAGTAATGGTTTTTGTTTTGGAAAAAGATCATCAACAAATGAAAAATCAAGTTCTTTTGTAATATAACGATTTCTATTATTATGTGATTCAATATCTTCATCTTTAGTATCAAAATTTGCAAGATATGCATCTTCGTCAAATAACTCATCACTATTTTTAACAATACCACCATCATAATTCTGTAAAGCTTCTACTAATCCTCTTTTTTTTGTTTCAAGTTTTGTGAAAACAATAATTGAAAAGACATTATCATGCAAATCTTGAACTAGCATTTCTCCATATATTGTTTTTAACTTTTTAAAATAAGAAATAGCCAATGTACGATTTTTGAAAATACGATAGAACTTTCTCTCGTTTTCAAGAACAACTCATATTTTTTTGCCCTCTTTATTTCTTCTACGAGAACAAGTATATTGTCTTGTAGGTTTTGAAGTAATAGTTATTGCGCTTTTTAATGTTTGTTTTTTCATATATTGTTTAGCCTTTCCAATCTTATTCAAATATCTTTCTTATTAAAAAATTATAGAGTATTTTAAGAAAAAAATAACATTTTAAAAAAAGCAAAAAAAAATGGCAAGGGTGACAGGACTCGAACCCACAACATGCGGGGTTGAAGCCCGCTGTTCTACCAATTGAACTACACCCTTACAAAAAAATAAATTATTTTTCGATAATTTTAATTAGATCATCAATAGTCTTAATATTAGTTAATTCATCATCAGGAATTTTTATATCCAATTCTTGTTCAATTTCCATAACTACTTCGACTAGGTCTAAAGAGTCTAATCCAAGTTCTTTAATATCAGTAGAAGGACTAATTTTTTTGTTAGTTCTTCTTTTAATAATATTTAAAATTATTTCTTGATTAATCATAAATAGAATTATAGACTATTTATTGAAATAATATATGTTTTTTTTAATTCTTTTTCTCCATTAATTCATTTGAAATAAATAGTTTTTTCAACTTTGCTATTCTCAATTATATAGAAAGCTAAATTTCCCTCGGCACTACCCAATCTATTCACTATATCTTTTATTATAGCGGCCATCATTTTGTCACCAATAAACGGTAATCCATTTTCAAATTCAATTAGATTGTAGAAATCTTTCGAATCTATCTCTGGAAAGATATCATTTTCATCAATTGATGGTTCCTCAACATCTGGTATTGATATATCATCATTAGCTTTATTGTTCATATTTGTAAAAATAAAATATGACCCTATAGAAAAACCAATTATTAAAACCGACAAAGGGATTAACATTAATTTTTTAGAATTAATTATTCTTAATTTTGAAAAAATTTTTATTCTCCATTTTTACCCAAATTAATAATGTCTTCTAGAGACAAATTTCCAGACATTATGTTAGAAAAATCATTATTCAAAATAATATTTTGATCTAAATAATTGTCATCAAATAAATCTTTAAATTCCATTATTTTTAATTTTATTATTCCTGAATCTTTATCAAAATAAGCATTTTTAATAGGATTTGAAAAGCCAATTAAGATATTAGTAGTGTGATCAACACTTAGGTTCAATATTGGAATAATGTCACCTTGATATCTATAAGGTATTACATATCCTTTTTCAGAATTAATTCCTATTCCTAAGTGAGTTTTGTCTTGAACAAAATCATAATATGTATTTTCATCAAATGAAATATTTGCCACTATACCATTTATTGATTCAATTGGATTTGGGTTGATTATATTATTAAGGGCAGCTCTAGTCTTTTTCATTCCATCTGAAATTTTTAGTCCTTCTATTGTGTTGGGGATGATTCTGGGTAGAATTGTTTTAGATATATTCTGAATATAAAACATATCATGATTGTGTTTACCAGGTATAAGTTTTTTCGGATATATTTTGATAATGGATTTCAAAACACTAGATTTAATCGAGTTTTTGGTTTGAGTAAAGATAATAGAAGTGTATGTTTCTATCTCCAAACCTTTTTCATCAATTAAAAAACTTTTATTATATTGTGGTGTTCTGGTGAATTTAAGTAATAGCTCTCCCAACCCATATCATACTCGTGTAGATGTATTTTTATTATCATCTTTTAATGTCTTTTCATAAGAAGAAAATATTGATATCGATGTTACATTCTTAAACGGAATATTTTTTAGTACTCTAGAAGAAAAAACAACACGTGATCCAGGTCAAGAAATAATTGTTGGTGAAATATATGTAATTTCATTATTTATTGCAATTGTGAATTTTTTATTTTGATGTGGAAAATTATGAATTCATATTGAGAAACTTTCATCTTGAATATTCTTCGTTATGGTTGTTTGAATTGAATAATCATTCATCCAATAATTAGTATTAATGTTCTGTTTATATTCAATTTCCTCAAGCATTGATAATCTTGATTGATCTATAGAAACCATTTGTTTATGATCAACTGGTATGCTAAGCATATAGATAGAATATAAAAGTGTTTATTGCATCATTCTTCCTTTTATAAAACGTTGATCTCGATCAATAATCCTCGCTTCAATCATTCTTTTTATTCATGAATTCTTTATCAATGATTAGTTGTTGGTTTTGATCAAGTAATTCTAGGATACTTTCGAATACTGATTTAGTTTTATTTATTTCCATTTTGTTTTGTTTTATTCTGTTTTCGTCCATTAGTAGTTCACCATTTTTATGATTTACTTCCAAAAGTTTTAATTTCTTGTATAAGAGACACATTTCCCTTACTATAATTTTTTTCTTTGATAATGGTATTAACTCTATTTCTTCTAATTTCATTTCTTTCCTCCATATATATATTCCAAAAATCAAGCATTTTGATAAAAAAAATATTATTTCATTATTATTCATTCATTAATGAATGAAAAATAGGAAAAATTTTTATATATATGATTAAAATTACTAATATTTTCCTAATTTTCAATATTTTCTTATATTTATTCATGCAATAAAAATTTCTAAAAAAATATAAAAAACCATTCCAAATGAATAGTGATAGTGTAAATATTATAGGACATAATTTGATATGGTGGCCCCGGTAGGAATCGAACCAACGACACACAGAGCTTCAATCTGTTGCTCTACCGACTGAGCTACAGGGCCTTAAATGGCGGTCCAGACGGGGATCGAACCCGCGATCTCCTCCGTGACAGGGAGGCGTATTAACCACTTTACCACTGGACCGTGGTTGCGGAGACAGGACTCGAACCTGTGACCTTTGGATTATGAGCCCAACGAGCTACCAACTGCTCCACTCCGCGATATTTAAATAGAAAAAACTTTCTATTTTGAAGGTAAAAGAACTATATGGTTATCTAATTCTTTTAAATGGCGGGCAATGAGGGATTCGAACCCCCGCGGGCGGTAAAGCCCCTGCTAGTTTTCAAGACTAGTCCCTTCAGCCAGACTTGGGTAATTGCCCTTTTGGTGGACCCAGCCGGGCTCGAACCGGCGACCTACCGGTTATGAGCCGGGTGCTCTAACCAACTGAGCTATAGGTCCATTCCTCTAAAATAATGAACATGGAATTCCAAATTGGTGGCGCCAAAGGGAGTCGAACCCTTGACCTTCCGGGTATGAACCGGATGCTCTAACCAGCTGAGCTACAGCGCCAATTGGTGGAGAGGAAGGGAGTCGAACCCTCTACCTCCTGCGTGCAAGGCAGGCGCTCTAGCCAGGTGAGCTACCCCCCCATAATAATGGTGAAGAAGACAGGATTCGAACCTGCGACCACTACGTCCCAAACGTAGTGCTCTACCAAGCTGAGCTACTTCTCCATTAAAATATAGTACATCTAACTTAATATAATGCTTTTTAATTATATATAAAAATATTAATTTAAAATAAATTATTTTGAATTAAAATATTAAAAAATATTGATACTAAAATTATTATAAATATTTATATTTCTAATAGATTATTTTTTTATTCAATAAACAAAAAAATAATAATTATAAAAAATCAATGTTTTTTAAAAAAATAGTATAAAATCTTTATCATGAATTACAAGCAATTATCAAAAATAACAATCTATTCAATTATTACAAAATTTTTTGCTGTAATTGGAATTTTAGTATTTGCTTTTGATTATCCTAATTGAAGCAAATATGATTCAAGTTTCTTAGTAGATCCCATTGAATGAACTAATGTTTCTGAGCAATTATTACCAACTTCAGTACAATCAGCAAGATTATGACAAGTATTTTCATTAGTCATATGTATTGCTATGATAATGATGACTTGTTGAGAAATAAAAAAAATGGAAGAAACAAAATATAAAAAGTATTACATTGCTTCACTTGGGATTTTTACTTGATTAATGCTTCCTTATACCATTTATATAGGGATAAAAGAAAAAGCTTATATTAAGTTTTTAGATTACAATTCACAAGATAGAAATGAAGAATTACAGATGTCATTTGAAAGTTTTAAAAAGGGAATGTCAGGAACCGGCAAAAGAGACAAATTATTTTGAAATACAATTTTTGGTTATCTAGTTTTATTAGTCACACTAATAAGTACAATTTTTTGTTTCCTTAATTTTAATTCTTTATTTGGTATTGAGAAAATGAATCCAATTGATCCTGATGTTCTAAAACCGGGATTCACCATTCAAGATTATTATAAAACATTGAAAACTCAAGTAATTTTTGGTCCATTATCAACTTTTACTTCATTAGGCAACTACACTTGTTTTTTATTTATGCTTGGTTTTTCATTATTCAGTAGAAAAATTGCCTTTAGGAATAATACCATTATGATTTTGGTGGCTTCTTATATTTTTGTAGTTTTGGCAATATATTGAGGATATTTGTTTCCACAAACATTACAAAATAATGAGTATGTTATTCTTTTTCAATGGGTTAGAACAAGTTGAACTCATGCAGTGGTTCCTTTTCTTGTAATCGGATTTACAATTACCTCCATCTTAATAAGTAAATCAAAACCAACAAGTTTTAAATCATTAGCATTAAAGGGGATTCCATTTCCATTATTCTATGGAATTTATATTTATTCAATTCCTTTTTATACAAGATGAAGTGTTTATGGTGGATTAACCAATATGAATTCTAATATGGATACATCAGTTGGTATTGAAAATGTAACTAAAACTGGGAATCCTCTTATGATTATCGCTTTCTTTGGATTAGCAGCACTATTTGTATTTGTATTTTTCTGCTTTTGATCATTTGCATATCTTATTAATAAAAAGGGAATGAACAAAAAGAAAGTTATTGTTTAAAAATCATCTATATTTATTAAAATAAATTAACATTTTAATGAAAAATAGTATAAAATTTTGTTTTATGAATTATAAACAAATGTCAAAGATAACAATATGTTCAATTATTATGACAATATTTGCTATTGTTGGAATTTCTTTATTCACAATGAATTTCCAAGATTGAATAACATATGACTCAAGTTACTTACAAGATCCGACAGACTGAATCGGAAATCAAGACCGATTATTACCTGTTTCTGTTGAAGCATCTAGAATGTGACAAGTCTTATCGTTGGTAATATGTTTTGCAATGTCATTCGCTATTATTTTGCAAATTAAACAAATGGAAGATGCTCCTTATAAAAAGCTATATATATCTTCAATTGGAATCTTTACTTGATTATTACTTCCATACACAATTTATCTTGGAATAAAAGAAAAATTATATTGTCAATTTATAGATTATCTTTCGCAGAATCGTAATGAAGCTTTACAAATGTCATTTATAAGTTTTAAGAACGGAATAATGGGAAAAGGTCAAAAAGATAAATTATTTTGAAACACTATTTTTGGATATTTTCTTTTCTTAGTCACAATAGTTACTACTGTTTTATGTTTAATAATAGTTGAAGATGTTTATCCACCAGAAATGATTCATCCGATTGATCGTGTTGAATTAAAACCTGGTTTTACAGAAGTTGATTATTACGCAAGCCTTAAACTTAAACCAATATTTGTAATATGATCTACATTTACATGTATCTCAAACTTTAGTTGTTTTATATTTATGACAAACTTTATCTTCTTTAATAAAATGATTCCATTTAGAAACAACACAATTATGCTTACAATTGCTGCATATATCTCACTTGTTATGTTAGTATACTGAGTTGCTTTATTTCCAGATGGATATGTAGTACCATTGCAATGAGTCGGAACAATTTGAACACACGCTATAGTTCCGGTACTCTTTTCGTTATTTACAATTACTTCCGTTTTATTAAGTAAATCAAAACCAACAAGTTTTAAAGGAATTACTGCAGTTGCTGTGCCACTTCCACTATTGTATGGTGTATATGTTTATTCATTCCCATTCTATACAAGATGAAGTGTATATGGTTGATTTACAAATATCAACCCAAATGTAAATACTGTAATTGGTCAGATAGATAAAGAAACAGGTGAGGCTATGGTTGTGAGTGGAAGTTATTTAATGATATTTGCTTTCTTCGGATTAACATCAGCATTCATATTATTTATATTTATGTTTTGAAAATTTGCAGATATTGTATACAAAAAATCAAATAAAGAAATTAAAATCTCAGCATAATAATATATTTACATATAAAACTAAAAGAACTCTTTATTGAGTTCTTTCTATATTTTTTATTACTTTGAACAAGGGTTTTTATGTTTTGATAATGCATCTATTCCAAATAGTGCACAATCATCTCCATAAGGATCATCAAGAAATTCTATTTGATTAAATTGTGAAGGGAGAGAATTTTTTTTGGCTCATTTAATTGCTTCATCAATATATCATTTATTATGCCTGGCTACTGAACCACCAATTACAATTAAATTAGGATTGACAACAGCTAAGACAATTGCTAGGGTACTACCTAATGTTTCGATAGCCTCATCAATAATTAATTTCGCCTTATTATTAGTTTTATACAAGTCAAAAACCTCTTTTGCAGTATAAGGTTTTCCCATTAGTTTCAAGGCTCTCTTTTCTATTCCGGAACCAGAACAGAAATATTCACAAGCTCCTGTCGCAAGATGATTCTCTTCTCTACTGAAAGATGCAGGCATATATGCAATTTCTAATCCCTGATATGAAAATCCTGAATATATTTTATTATCATAAATTAATCCAGCTCCCAATCCTGTTGAAATGGTAAAAAATTGAGTAACATCTTTTTCCGTTCTTTTATAAAATTTGTGGACAGCATAAGCCATGGCATTTGCATCATTATCAAATACCACATCTTGAACCATAGTATTATCTTTAATATATTCCCTAATATTAAAATTAACTCAATTAGGAATATTGGCTCCTGAAATAATTACTCCTTTTTCATAATTTGCAACACCGGGTAAACAAATTCCTAAGTATTTAATTTTATGATCATTGAGTAATTTAATTAAGGGTTTGAATGATTCTATTGGATCAGTTAAAATAGTCGGAAATGATTCTCTAAATATTATTTTACCTTCCTTTATGATGGCAAATCTTGAATTAGTTCCACCGATATCTATAGCCGCATAATTATTATTCATATAAATCCTTCTCTCAATTTAATAATATACAAAAATAAATAAAAAATAAACCAATTGTTTAGTTTATATTTGTAAATATTAATTTATTTTTTAGTTCTGATTTCTTTTAAACGAGCCGATTTACCTTTAAGATCTCTCATGTAGTAAAGTTTAGCACGTCTAACTTTATTTGCACGAACTACTTCAATAGAAGCAATGTTAGGGTTATTTATTGGAAACGTTCTTTCAACTCCAATACCATATGAAATCTTTCTAATGGTAAAAGTCTCTTTTGAACCACTATTTTTCATAGCAATAACAAGTCCTTCAAAAATCTGAATTCTAGATTTTTCCCCTTCCTTAATTCTCACGTGAACTTTGATGTTATCACCAGATTTAAAGACTGGGAAGTCATCACGATGTTGCGAATCTTCAATTGCTTTAATTTTGTTATTTATCATTTTCTATCCTTTCTAAGAGATCAGGCCTTTTATTTTTAGTGTTCTCTATTTGTTTTTCTTTTCTTCATCTTTCAATATTTTTATGATTTCCACTCAATAATACTTCAGGAACCTTCATGCCATTGTATTCACTAGGTCTAGTGTATTGTGGAAAATCCAAGAGATTATTCTGAAACGAATCATTTTGATGTGAAGACTCTTTTATAACATCAGGAATTAATCTAATAATAGAATCAGCAATGACCATTGATGGTAATTCACCACCTGTCAATACATAATCACCAATTGATAATTCATAATCAATTAGATATCTTACACGTTCATCAAAACCTTCATATCTGCCAGAAATAAATGTAATAGTTTTTTCTTTTGATAAATTATAGGCAACATTTTGATTGAATGTTTGCCCTTGGGGAGAAAGTAAGATTACCTTTCCTTTTTCCTTCAATGAATTTAACGCATTATCAATTGGTTCTACCATTAATAACATTCCAGGTCCACCACCATAAATTTCATCATCAACTTTTCTATGCTTATCATTTGTAAAATCTCTAAAATCAATTATCTCGATATCAATCAATTTTTTGTCGATTGCCTTTGAAATTATTGATTCAGATTTAAATGCTTCATAATATTTTGGAAAGATTGTCAAAAAATTTATTTTCATTATTTTTTGGCTACAGGTTTTTTAGCTGCCACTTTTTTAGTAACAGTTTTCTTTGCAACTGATTTCTTAGATTTTTTATCAGTTTTTTCAACATTAGTTGTTCTCTTTTTAGGGGTTTTGCCTGCAGTATTTTTATCTTTTAATAAAACATATTCAGCTCAAATTTTATCTTGTTTCAATAAATTTTTTACTGTTTGTGTTGGTTGAGCACCATCATTCAATCATTTAAAAACTAATTCTTTATTTAATTTTAATTCTTCCGATATCGGATTAAAGTAACCCAATTCCTCGATAAAACGCCCATCCCTAGGGGCTCTAGCATCAGCAGCTACAACTCTATAAAAAGCATTGAACTTATTACCCATACGTTTTAATCTTAATTTAACCATTTATCCTCCTTCATAACTTTTAAAATATAATTTAATTTTAACATAATAAATAAATAAAGTGTCAAGTATTTTTACTTGACACTTAAATGTGTATAAAAAGAAACTAAATATTTATTTAAATTATCTAGTTTCTTTTAAAATATTATTTGCAAAAATACTTTTCGCTCTTTCTAAAGAACCTTCAATCGATTTAATAATTTGAGAGATTGGAAAATAATCAAGTTCGTGGTCATCTTTAGTTAATTCTTTACGAATTTTTTTAGTAATATAGTGTGTATCCTCAATAAAATCAAAGTAAAGTTTTTCAGTAGTATCATAAATTTCTTTAATTTTAATTCCTTTATACATCTCAATAAATTTTTCAAATAAATGGATGTAATTATCAACAATTGTTTTAATCATGCTGATTTGTTCATGACTAATTTGTTTACGAACATATATTTTAGCAATTGATAAGGTATAACTAATTGATTTTTCAATATCTCTTGAACAATAAATAATTGAAATGATAAATCTCAAGTGATTAGCGCGAGGATCATCTTTAGAAATAGTTCAAATACATTCATCAACTAAATCTCTAGCCTTTTGTTCCGATTCTTTAACATTTATGGAAATAGAATCAACTATTTTGTGACCGTCTTCATTTGAATAAATATACTTTCATAATTTCTTATGTGTAGCAAGTGAATATTCAAGAAATTCAACTACCATTTTCTTCAAATTTTTTTCAGATCGAATTAGTGTATTGTAATTTGTTGCCATTAGCCAATCCTTCCATTGATGTAATCTTTTGTTTCTTTAATTTCAGGATTAAGAAATATCTTCTTAGTTTCACCAGTTTCAATAATATTTCCTTGATAAAAGAAGAAGGTTTCATCACTTATTCTTTGAGCTTGTGCCATTGAGTGTGTAACAATAATGATAGTGTATTTTTCTTTCAATTGCAAGATTAACTCCTCGATTTTTATTGTTGAAATAGGATCAAGTGAGGAAGTGGGTTCATCCATTAATAGAACTTCAGGTTCCATAGCAATAGCTCTCGCGATACAAAGTCTTTGTTGTTGCCCACCTGAAAGGCTTGTTCCCAGATCATTTAAATTATTCTCAACATCTTTTCATAGAGCAGCACCCTCTAGTGATTCTCTAACAATTTTATCTAAAACTTTTTTATCATGAATTCCATTTGACTTAGGTCCATAAGCAACGTTTTCATATATTGAAATAGGGAAAGGTGTTGGTTTTTGGAAGACCATTCCAACTCTGGTTCTTAAAGTAGTAATTGGAATTTTCTTTGATTTGATATTAATACCATCAAAGAATATTTCGCCTTCTTGCAAAACTCCTTCAATTAAATCATTCATTCTATTTAAACTTCTTAGAAATGTCGATTTACCACAACCAGAAGGGCCGATTAGAGAAGTTATTTTATTTAATTTAATATTTGCGTTTAGATTAAATAATGCCTGTTTTTCTCCATTTTTATATCAAAGTGAAAAATTATTAACTTCAAAAATATTTTCATTCGAGAAATCTTCTTTGACTTCTAGAATTAATGTGTCTTCTTTTCGCTTTTTCTTAAGTTTATCAAGGAAACTTAATTTTCTATTTAATTTCATTATTCCAATACTTCTTTCTCATTTTTTTCTTCAGCATTATTGATGCCTAAATCGTTCTTAAAATAATCCTTTATCCGATAGAAATAATGTTTAATTTTTTGCCTATTTGGAATTATCACATAAACGATGAATACTAATGAGAATACTAGTAGAATTGCAATTAAGGCTGCTTCGTATTGAATTCACTTTGAATCATCTGTATTTGAGAATAATTGAGCATAGATATGTGTTGTTAATGTTGTCCCTGGTCTATTTAAGGCAATATCCGATGAAGAGGATAATCCTGCTGTTAAATAAAGTGGAGCTGTTTCTGATAGAATTCTTCCTATTATTGAAACAACATTTCCAGTAATTGCAATTAAAGCCATTGGAATAATTAACTTTTTGATTGTTTCGCTTTTTGTATTACCTAATGAATAAGAATTCATTCTAATATCATCAGGAATATTAATTAATGATTGTTCAAGCAATCTTATAAAGGTTGGAATAACAACAATTACTACGGTAAGAGCACCAGCTATTAGGGAGTTACCTGTGGTTCCTGTGTTCGTTAATCCGAATGTTTGAATAAAGAATAATAATCCAAACATACCAAATAAAATTGATGGTGTTGAAGAAAGTGAATCTAATAAAAATACTATCATTTTCTTAAATGGACCTTTTTTAGCATATTCATTTAAATAGATAGCTATGAATAATGCAATCGGGAAGCTAATAACTAAACATACTAATATTAATAATAAAGTGTTTAAAAATGATTGACCCACAGTGTTTTTTGTAAATTCTCAAAGTGATGAAGAACTTTTTGAAGTAGCAATTAATCCATTAACAATAATATCTCCGGCAATCCATGCAAGAAATGTGAAACAAATTATAATACTAATGGATTCAAATGTCATTTTGTAATAATGATATAAATTACCATATTTATAATTCTGATTTCTGTCTTTGATGTAATTCATGGTTCCTGATAAATCTTCATGACTTATTTTATGCTCACTCTTAAATGAAAGATTCTCAAAAAAGATTTTAATATTTCTAGGCACAAAAGTTACAAGGTTGAAAACACCATTTCTGATTTTAGTTATCATTGCGTTTCTTGAGGTTCTTTTTGAATTAGATATAACAAATATAATAGCATTAAGAATCATTGATAACAATAACATAATCAATCCAAATGCATACAATAAAGGCCTAATCTTTTCAGGATCTGAATCAGCAAACATTGTCGCCGAAATATAAGCACCTAAGGATTGTGATGAAGAATTTAATAATTCAAAAAAACCATTTTGAAATAATTCATTGTTAGGTTGTGATTGTAGAATCATTGAAACAGCCATCGATTCACCTATTGCTCTAGAAACCGCTACAACTATCGCCACTATGATTCCTGATTTCGCTGCCTTTTTACAAACTTTATAAATAGATTTGGTTTTAGAATTACCTAACGCTAATGAATTACTTAAAATATTGCTATCAATTGCTTTCAATGAATCAAGAGTCATTGCAACGATTGTTGGAATAACCATAAATGCCAGCATTATTGAAGCATTAAAAATTGAATTACTTGAAAAACCAAATAAAGAGTTAAATAACAATCCTAATGAATTTACTGCAAATAGACCAAAGATAACTGATGGTATTCCTGACAATGTTTGAAATAAAATTATTATTTTGTTTCTTCATCTATTATGCAATCTATATTTTGTGAATATGGCTACTTTTATTCCGATCGGAACGCTGACTAATATTGCAATTAAAGATGTAAGAACTGTAACTGAAAATGGGATTCAAAAAGAATTATCTTTAGCATTAGAACTAAACAAAATGTCAAATCCATATTCACGAAATCCTTTGACAGCCATATATGTTATAAATCCAAGAAGCGTTGCAAAAATTGCTCCTAATAATAATGATGAAGCCATTGATAAATATCTGATCAAGGAATTCCTAGTATTTTTCCTCTGAACAATTAGAAGAGTATTATCCATTTTTTACCTTCAATGGATCATTTTTTGATTTAAATATATCTCAATCAGTCGCTGTTCAAAATGTATCAATATTTTTATCTAGGCACATTAATTCTTCAATTTGTTCTTTTTTCAATTTAATGTATCCACCCTTAGAAATTATTTGTGCAGGAATAGGTTCTTCCTCTTCTGGAGCAAGAATCCAATCTATCAACCCTTTAATGTTATCCAGTTCCTTAGATTCCTTTATTGAAATCATGAGATTTAATGGTCTATATCAATTATAGCCAACAGTGATATTATCCAGGTCAGGAGTTTGTTTCTTGTAGGTTGCCACTTTGAAACCCAATCTCTCGATCTCATTTATATTATTAATAATAAATCCTGTTGAAAGATAAACCATTGATCCAGTTTTATTTTCATTTTTAAAAAAAGATCAAGCTTGTGAATTAGATTCCGAAGTAGTTCTAGTGAATTTCCCATAATTGCCCATTATAAGTGAATTATCCAAAATTGCTTTTTCTCCTTCCGAGACCTTATATTCTAAGTTTGAATCTTTATAAAAAGCATCCGCAGTCCCTGAAATAAGAGCTCCACCACTTCTTGCATAAGGAAAAATAATTGTTTTATCGCCTTCAACTCCAATATCTTCATATGTTAATTGTTGATCGCCAGAAAAAGCCATATAAATATTTTTTATTGTATTTTCATTTACATCTATACTTACATCATTAGAAGATGGTTTATAAACTAGACCCATTCCATCTCAGGCAATAGATACTGTTTTTATGTCCCTTTCGATTCATTTTTTTTGATCTTGACTTCATTCTGATTCATCTAGTTTTTTGATTATACCTGGATCTTTCGAAGCCATCCCAATTTGTTTAGTTCCATCAATAATAGCCCTGATACCAGCACCAGAACCCCCTGCTTGTGTCACTAAATCTGCAGGTGTATATTTATTTGAGAATGCCGCCATCAAAGGTTGAACTGCCGATGAACCTGCAGCATTGATAAGTGGTGTATTTGATAAAATACCGGAAGTTAAAACAATTGTTGTGGTCACACCAAGAATGGAAACTCCAATTGCTCCTATTTTGAAATTTCTTTTTTTCATATTTTCTTATATTCTTAGTATTTTTAATCTCTCTTCGTTGTATTCATAAATTCTTACTTTCAAATTTACTCCCTTATTATAGAGTAAAAATAAATTTATTAACAAAATTAGGAAATAATTTTTAATTCATTGTTTTGAAAAAACACTTTATCAATAATAGCTCCACCCAAACACTTTCTATCAACATAAAAAACTATTTGTTGACCTGGAGTGATTGCAGGTTGTTTTTCTGGGTAAAAAACTGTTATTATATTGGTTGATTTATCAATTTCAACAGATACCTTTGAATCTTCTTGACGATATCTAAACTTGGCTGTAAGATTTTTCGAATCAAATCCTTCACTAATAATGTTTAAATTTGTTGCAATTAATTTATCAGAAAGAATATAATCCTCCTTTGATAAAGGTGCAGTATATAAAATTCTTTTTTCAATATTTTTTGAAACAACAAAATAAGGTTCTTTCATTCCACCAAGATTGAGACCTTTTCTCTGACCAATTGTATAATACATCACTCCCTTATGTTTACCAATAACCTTATTTGTATCAATATCAACTATATCTCCATTCATAGCTGGAATATAATTTTCTAAAAAATTAGCAAAATCTCTTTCACCAATAAAGCAAATACCCGTAGAATCTTTTTTAGATGCAACATTCAATTTAGCTTTCAATGCTATTTCACGGACTTCTCTTTTTGTTAATTCACTCAAAGGAAACAAAGCTTTTGATAATTGATCTCTTGAAAGTTGTGATAGAAAGTAACTTTGATCTTTTGTTCTATCAATTCCTCTATATAATTCACCTTCTTTTGTCATAGCATAATGACCAGTTGCCAGAAAATCAGCATTATGTTCGCTAATTGCATAATTCAATAATTTGTCGAACTTAATAAATTTATTACACAAGATATCAGGATTGGGTGTTCTTCCTTTTTTATATTCACTGATAAAATTTTCAAATACTGAATTCCAATATTCTTTAACAAAATCAATTCTATAGATTGGAATGTCAATTATTCTTGCTGCCTCTTGAGCATCTAAATAATCTAATTCTTGTGGGCAAATAGGGTTGTTAATATCCTTATTTCCTAAAGTATCATTATTAGCATAGGAATCCCAATTTCGCATAAAAACACCAACAACTTCATGACCCTGTTCTTTTAATAGATAAGCTGCAACAGCTGAATCAACTCCACCACTTAAACCAACTACAATTTTAGCCATTAGCCCCCCTTTTTTTTAAATGATTGTTATTATTAATTCTAATACTTTTTGTTTTTTAATTATTGATTAATAAAAAATCAACAAAATAAATTGTTGATAATATAGATAGTTTTACTAATATTTACTTCTTACTCAAAGCTGTTTTTGCTTTATCAAAAATGCTTTTGAAGATATCAGGATGATGAATTGCTAACTCTGATAACATTTTTCTATTAATTTCAATATTGGCAGCCTTTAATCCCTCAATAAATCTTGAATATGATAAACCCATTGGACGTGTTGCAGCGTTAATACGTGCAATTCATAATTTTCTAAAATTTCTCTTGACTTGTTTTCTGTCTCTAAAGGCATAAACTCAACCTTTAACAACCTGCTGCTTAGCCACTTTGTATCCAATTGATTTGTGTCCTCAATATCCTTTTGCTAGTTTCAGTCACTTTTTACGTCTTCTTCTAGTAACTATTCCACCTTTTACTCTCATAAATTTCTCCTATTTTCTTTAATATATTTTTAGATTTTTAAAATAAACCTTTAAATCTTTTTAAATCGGAAGGATGCATCATTTCAGATTTACGAGATTGTCTTTTTTGTTTGGTTGTTTTATTTTGTGCTAAGTGAGATCTATATGCTTGACCTCTTTTAACTTTGCCTGTTCCAGTAACTTTAACTCTTTTTGTTAAAGCACTTTTAGTTTTCATTTTCGGCATGATTATCTATCTCCTTATTTTTGTTCTTATTTTCTTTATTCATTTGAATAACTTTCTTCTTATCTTGTTGTAGGAACATATCCAAAAATCTTCCTGAAGTTAAAAATGGTTCTTTAGTAATTATTGCAATGTCTTCAACTTCTTTATAGAAAGTATTTAATGCTTCATAACCAAGTTCAGGCCTTTGAGATTCTCTTCCCCTGAACTTTAAGGATATTTTTACGATATCTCCATCAAGTAAGAATTCTCTAGCTTTCTTAGCCTTTGTTTTTAGATCATTAATACCAATCAATGGTGTAAGACGAATTTGTCTGTTTTCAGTTCTAGACTGTTTTTGTTTTTCTTCTTTTTTCTTTTTCTTACGATCGTATTTGAAACGACCATAATCCATAAATCTTGCAATTGGTTTAGGTGTTGTTGAGATAAGAACTAAATCTAATTTTTGTTCTTGGGCGCTATCTAAAGCCTCTTCTCTTGTCATGACACCTATTTTCTCACCATTAACTCCAATTATAAAAAGTTTTGGAAATAAAATATTTTCATTGATAATATGTTCTGGTCCGGGTTTCCTTTTTTTAGGATTGGTGGATGATGTTGTATCAATAATGATTGACTCCTTAAATTAAGTATTGAAAATAATTTATTTTTTCATTAATAACTATTCATTTTAATATTGCTATAGCTAAACCCAAGATATAAATCATGAGGTGAGAAATTAATCTACTTTCTGCAACAAATATTATTGCTTTATAATAATAACACATATTACTTATTCTTTTAATAAATTCTTAGTATATATTTCAATAAGATTTTCTAAAAGTGAAACAACGGTTAGTGGACCAACTCCTCCGATTGTAGGAGAAATAGCTGAGGCCTTATTTTTTACTGATTCAAAATCAACATCACCATATGCTTTATTAGATCCATTTATTCTGCTTACGCCAACATCAACAATCACAGCATTTTCTTTTATATTTTCAGCTTTTATTAAATTAGGAGAACCTGCAGCAACAATTAGTATATCTGCTTTTTCTGAATTCTGAATTCCGGTGTCTATATTAAAGCTGTTAACTATTGCTCCCATTTTAATTAATAATTCTTTTGTAGGTTTTCCAACTAAATTCGATTCTCCAATAACACCAACTTGCTTCCCTTTTACTTCAATATCATAGGCTTTCAATAAACTGATGATTGCTTTAGCTGTTGCAGGAATGATACATTTTTGATTTTTATAAAGAAGGTCATGATTCCTTTGAGATAATCCATCAATATCTTTATGAAAATCAACAGCATCAAGAATAGCTTGCTTATCTAAACTTTTTGGAAGTGGTAGTTGAATTATTAATCCATCTGTTTGATTACATTCATTTTTAATTAATTGAATCAATTCTTCTTGTTCGATTTCTTCATCCAATTTTATATGATTTGGAATTACACCAATCTTTGTAGCGACTTCCATTTTGATTCTAATATATTTATTGCTTTCAAAAATATCACCTACTTGAATGATTGTCATTTTTGGTTTTACCTTAAAATTCGATATTTTGTTTTTAAGAATCTCTAATTTTTCTTCTGAAACCTTTCTACCATTAAGGATAAGCATTATAACCCCTTACCCTTCTTAATAAATAATTTTAATTCTTTCATATAAGTTTCATATTTTTGCTTTTCTAATTCAACTTTATCTTTAGGTGCTGATAGAACAAATTTATCATTAGATAAGATTTTTCTTGATCTATCAATCTCTAAATTAAGCCTCTGAATCTCTTTGTTGATTCTTTCTTTTTCAATTTTAATTAATTTTGGAGTTAATTTAATATAAATTGTTATTCCATCTTTAGAATAAGGAGAGCTATTATTTCTTTCAATTCTTGAGTTAGCAATTTTGTTTACTAGTTCAACAATCTCAATATTATTTTCACTTGAATCAAAGTAATAGCAAACCTTTTCCTTATTGCTAATATTGAATTCTGCTCTGAATTCTCTAATTAAACTAATCATAGAAATAGCACTATCAATATAATTAACTTTATAACTTTTCGTAGTCTGAATTGAGGATTCTAACAATTCTTGATTGGTTAGAATTTTAAATAAATGATCGGTTAGATATGGGATAAAAGGATGAAGCAAAATTAATAATTTGGAAAGAATAGATATTGCATTTTTTTTGTTTGGTCTTATTTTTAGAAACTCAACATATCAACTTGAGAAATCATTATAAATAAAATCATTAAGTTTCTTTCCTATAATCGAAAATTCATATTTAGTCATATGTTTTTCAATGTCTTTTTCTAAAATATTAAATTTTGTTAAGATTCATTTATCTGTATCGTTTACTGATTCATTTTGATCGTCATCCATTGAAATAATATATCTAGTAATGTTTCAGAGCTTATTATTTAAAGCTCAAGCTGATTCAATTTTACTCTTACTAAAATTTATATCTTGGCCAGGTGTCGAATTAGTTAATAAGAATCATCTTAATGAATCTGAACCATGTTCATCAATTACATCCATAGGATTTATTCCGTTACCTAAAGATTTAGACATTTTTTTTCCAAATTCATCCCTGATTAAACCGTGGATTAATAAATCTTTAAAAGGTATATTATTCATAAATTCTAAAGACTGAAAATACATTCTTGCAACTCAAAAGAAAATAATATCATAACCAGTAACTAATAAAGAAGTAGGGAAATATCTTTCGACCATTTCTTTATCATCGGGTCAACCAAGAAAAGAGAAAGGACATAAAGCTGATGAAAATCATGTATCTAAAACATCTTCATCTCTAACTCAACCATTCCCTGGAGATTCAACCTGAACTTTTATTTCATTTTCTTTATATCAAGCAGGAATTTGGTGTCCTCATCATAATTGTCTACTTATCGTTCAATCATATACTTCGCTCATTCAAGTTTTTAAAATGCTTTCAAATCTTATTGGAAAGATATGAACTTTGTTTTTTTGATTAATATTATCTAGTAATTTTTTACTCAATAAATCCATCTTAACAAATCACTGAGGCATAACTAAAATTTCAATAACTTCATTAGATCTTTCGGATGTTCCAACATTATTTTCAATTTCATCAATTTTAACAATCAGCCCATCACTCAAAAGTTTCTTTTCGATTCTATTTCTAGCTTCAGGACGAGGAAGGTTCGCAAATTCCATGGCCAGTTCATTCATTAAACCATCTTTATTAATGCATTCTTTTATTTCAAGATTATTTCTTATAATGATATCTATATCAGCAGTAGCATGAGCTGAAACCTTCATAAATCCTGAGCCAAATTTTTCATCGACATATTTATCAGTTATTATTGGTATCAACTCATTAGTTAAAGGATTTAAAACTTTTTTACCTTTAAACATTTTATTCATTTTATCATTGGGATTGAAAGCAATTGCAACATCACTAAAAATTGTTTCAATTCTTGTAGTTGCAATACTTATGTAATTTGATTTATCTTCTAAGTAATATTTAACATAAAACATTTTAGATTTTGTTGGTTTTGAAACAACTTCAATATTTGAAAGGGCCGTTTGTAATTTGGGGTCCCAACTTATGGCTTTAACGCCTCTGTAAATCAAACCTTTATTGTATAAATCAATAAATACTTTATTGACAGCATTATTAGATTTTTTATCTAAAGTAAAACGTTCATTAGAATAATCTAAAGCTAGTCCCAATTTAGCTCATTGTTCCTTTATTATTTCTGCATATTCTTCTTTTCAAGCTATTGCTCTTTCAATAAATTTTTCACGACCAAGCATTTCTTTTGTTTCAGAGTTTAATCTTAATTTTTCTTCAACTTTTGCTTGGGTAGCGATTCCGGCATGATCCATTGAAGGTAAAAATAAAACATCAAAACCACTAAGTTTTTTATAACGAATTATTGTGTCTTGAATGAATCCATCTCATGCATGTCCCAAATGTAATTTACCTGTAACATTTGGGGGTGGTAAGATAATAGAAAAGGCTGGTTTAGATTTGTCATGTGTAGAAAAATATTTATTACTAATTCATTTTTCATTTTTGTCTTTCTCGACAATTTTATGATTATAAATTTTATCCATTTCTCTCATTTCCCATTTCTATTATCTAATTATAAACAAAGATTTTTATTTTATTGAAAATAGGATTAATGAAGGAATGGTAATCATCAATAATAATATTCCATAAAACATTAATACTAAGGAAATAAAAATCAAATCATCACGAGAAATTATTGGCTTTTTATTTTCCTCTTCTAACAGAAAAACTTTAAGTTTTTTTTCTTCATCTAGGGTCAATTTATCTTTTTTCATTTCTTTCATTTCTTTGAATTTAAAAAGATCAACAATCTTGCTCACTAAACCCTTTTCTCTTGAAGAAAAGATCAATGTTAGGATAGGAATTCCAATATAAAATATAGAAACAATAGAGATAACATCGAACCAAAGCCTATTTGTACTCAATATAATTGCAAGAATGATTGCTAATGATAAAAAAACAAAAAAACTAATAACAAACACATTGTTCTTAGTAAATTTTTGTTTTAGTTTATAGAATATTTTGTTACTATCTTCTTTTGACATCGATAATAAGACTTTCTTGTATTTTCATACTATCATTTCAAACATCATTAGATTTTTCAGAAATTAATTCATCAGGAATTTCAACTTCCTTAACTTCTTCAATCTCAATACCCATTCATTTATTAAATTGTCTTTCTGTTGAATAAACATAATGATCTTTGCTGCATTTTCAATTAGTTACTAGTTCCCCAGAATTTCTTTGTTCATCTAAATATTCTAATTCAAATCCAGATGCTTCAAATGGTTTATTAGCGTTTGAAATTTTCGGAATTGAATTAAAGAGATTTATTGTATATGGATGAACTGGTTTTTCATAAACTTTTGAAGTTTCGCCATATTCAACAATTTTTCCTAAATGCATAATATTTATTCTATCTGCGATATATTCAACCATTGATAAATCATGAGCAATAAATATTAAAGCCATATTTTTAGTTTTACATAGATCTTTAAGTAAATTTACTACTTGCGCCTGAATAGAAATATCTAGTGATGCTATTGGCTCATCTGCAATAATTAATTTAGGTTCAGAAATGATGGCTCTAGCTATAACAATTCTTTGTCTTTGTCCACCCGAAAATTCATGTGGATACCTTCATGCAAATTGTCTTAGCAACCCAACATCTTCCAATGCTTTGTAAATTCTTTCTTTTAATAGGATTTTCTTCACGAAAGTCTTTGAAAATTTATTTTGGATAACTCCAACCAAATGTTTCATTTTTATAAAATCATCTTGTAGATTATTTACTTCTATATGAAATGATTTTAAGGATTCATGTTTTTGTTTGACTTTATTATTATAAAAATTTATTTGTTGAGAAATTTTATCTTTCGATTCTCCTGATTGAGATAAGAATAATTCTAATTCTTTTAAAAATCTTTTATGTGTTAAATCAAATTCAACATTTAAGTTATCTAGAGTAATATGAAGTGATTTATTAATATTAATCTCTATATCAATTTTTTCCTGAAATTCTTTCATTTCAACATTGAATTCTTCTAAATAAATCTTAAGATTCCAATTCAATTCATCAATGGTATTTTGATAATCTTTTTTTGCCGACAAAATATCAATTTTAGATTTATGAGGGTCGGTTTTAATTGAAATAGTTTTCTTTTTCTCGTCAAGAGCAAGTTTTTGTTCATGTCTTTCAAATATCTTGGTTTTCTTATTATTACTAGAAAGACTAATAAATGACGAAATGCCTAAATCGAATTCTGAAGCGATAATATATTTGATCTTTTTAAGGTATTTAGGGTCACTCATATTAACTTGAAGAAATGTCTTTTGTATAATAACAATATTTTCATTAACCATGTTAATTAATTTTTCAATATCACCAATTTCTAAATGTGTTAGTTTAGGAATATTTCTAGTAAATTCTTTATAAACATGTTTATATATAAAATAGTCAGTTTTAGCATCATTATGCTTTATATAATCAGGTGTCTTATTAGCTTTTTCATTTGCAGATAAATAAGCATCTTTGTATTCCAATGATTGTGATAATAGCATGTTATTAATGTTATTAACATATTCAGAGTTTATTTTATGATTTTCGATCATTTCATCTTTTATACGTTCTTGTTCTTTAATAGTTAAATATTTATTTAATGATTGAGTTGAAAGTTCCATAGTTAGATCAAGTTTTTCTTTGTAATCTTTTAATTTACTTTCATAACTGATTAAGTCATTATTTCTGTATTTTTCCTGAGACTCAAAATATGTTTTTAACAATATGTCATTATTATCAAATAACTTTTTAACATAATATGATTCCTTCAATTGTCTAGAATCTAGGAAACTATAATAAGAATTGAAAATATTATCAATCTTGTTGTTTTCAAAATCAAATCTTAAATTAAGTAATTGATCTTGTCATTCATCCATAAAACTTCTCGATTCATGATTTAAAGATATTATATTTGAAAGTTCAATATTTTTAACTTCCTTTTGGAAGGAATGCTGGAAATTTTTAATAACCTCTTGTCAGTCAGAAAAGATATCGTTATATTCATTTTTCATTATTTTGTTAACAATTAAAGGTTCTTTTAAAATTGAATAAACGTTTTGTTGTCCATCTAGTGAAGCATGAGGATCCTGAAAAATCATTTGCATATTTTTGTGAAGAAATAGGCTTTTCTTTTTAGAAATTCGTTTTCCAGAAATAATTTGATTGTCTAAAGAAACAAATCCAGAAAAATCATTGTATAGTCTGATTAACAATCTCCCAACTGTTGTTTTACCAGAACCAGATTCACCAATTAACCCCATTATTTCTCCAGGTTTAACATTAAAACTAACATCATCTATAGCTTTAACTGTACCACTTTTTGTGTGAAAGGATTTTTTAAGACCTTTAACAACTAGTAAGTATTCACTATCTTTGTTACTATTATTTTTCATCGAACACCTTCTTAAAGTAATTAAGTCTTGTCTCAAGTTGTGGAGTTAACACCACATCAGGAGATCTTTCATCAAGCAATCATGTTGCTGCAAAATGAGTTTTTGTAATTTGAAATAATGGTGGTTCTTTCTTGAAATCAACTTCTAAAGCGAATTGATTTCTTGGAGCGAAAGGATCACCTGATGGTAAATTAGCCATATCTGGCGGAGTACCAGGAATATTAAATAGTTTTTCACCCTTATCTTCAGGAATTGAAGAAATAAGTGCTCATGTATATGGATGTGCAGGACGAAGGAAAATATCTTTTTTTGTTCCCGCTTCAACAATTTTTCCGGCATACATTACATAAATATAATCACAGAATTTTGCTATAACTGAAATGTTGTGAGAAATGAAAATAATTGAAATATGGTATTTCTTTCTAATATCTTCAAATAGAGATAAAACTGAAGCTTGAACTGTTGGATCAAGAGCAGTAGTAGGTTCATCAGCAATAATTAAATCTGGTTTTGCTGCAACAATCATCGCTATAACAACTCTTTGTTTCATCCCACCACTAAATGTGTGCGGATAAGAATTAAATTTTTCTTTTGCATCTCTTATACCAAAAGATTCAAGCAAATCAATTAGGTAATTAATTTTTGCTTGTTTAGAATCAAATTCTGTACTATCTTGCAAAACATCTAACAATTGCTTGCCAATTGTTCTTGTAGGATTTAAGGATGTTAGTGGGTCTTGAGGGATGTACCCAATTTTTTTACCTCTAATTTTGGATCATTCTTTATTTTTTAAATCCTTTAATGAAATGTCTCCAATTCTCATTTCATCACATTCAGTAATAGAAAAATCATTAATATTCATAAGTGCTTTCGAAGTTACGGATTTACCTGAACCCGACTCACCTACAAGGCCAATAATTTGCCCCTTAAGAATTTTTAAATCGATTCCCCTAACAATTCTAATTATTTTTTTTCTATTAAGTCTAAATGAAACAGTAAGATTTTTAACATTTAATAAAACCTCATTGCTCACTTGATCTTGATCAGACAATTCATATTGGTGTGGTTCTTCATAGATAATTTGTTCTTCAATAACATTTTCCGGCATTATTGTTAATTCTGTGTTTTCAATAACATCTATTGCTTCACTATTTTCCAAGGGTGTTGCAATGTTATCTTTCACAGAAAATTTTGTTTTTGTTACCTTTTTAGGAACTTGCGCACCTTTTGTTTTTCTAGAAGCTTGTATTGCTTTTTTATTTCTAGGATTGGTTTTTGGATTATTTTTCATTATTTAGCACCCACCAATTTTGGATCTAATGCATCATGCAATCCATTTGCAATAAATTGAATTGATAATGAAACACTTAATAAAATTACAGATGGTAATAACAATATTCAAACATTATTCTCTACTTGACTTCTTGCCTCATTAAGAATAGTTCCTAAATTCGGTTCGCCACCAAATGGAATGAAACCCAGAAAGGCTAAGGATGAAACAAATAATATTACCACAACGATTCTTTGAACAAGTGTTGTTGCCAATTTACCAATTATAGCTGGTAAGGCATGAACGAATATTTGTCTATTAGTTGAAGCTCCGATTGATTTAGAAGCCATAATGTATTCTTGGTCCTTAACAGTAATAATTCATAATCTTGTCTGATATACTGGATTTGTTCAACCTATGATGACTAATGATAAAAATAGTGTTCCAAATGTAACATCTTTAAATAAAGAAACTAATAGTAGAAATCAAATTATACTTGGGATATTCTTAACAATATCAATAACTCTTGTTAAAACTGTATCGATTCATGTTCCAGCATGAAAACCTAAATAAGCACCAATAATTATTCCGATGAATGTTTCTGAAAATGCAACTAATAAAGAAAGCATTAAAGAATCTCTTGTAGCTGTTCATGTTCTAGTTCAAACATCAAATCCTTCTTGTGTTGTTCCTAATATAGTACTAAAGTTCGAATTATCACCAACAGTTTTGTTAATTAATTCGTATTTATTGTATGTAACTAACCAGTCACCATTTGGGGTCAATTCTTTCTTATCTGCAATTGGCCCTAAAACTTGTTCAATTAATTCTAGCTGTGAACGCGTAAGAACTTCCGTCACTACTGGAGCATATGAAGGCGGAAGATTAGTGATGAATTGTGAATCTATTCCTAAAACAACTTTATTAGACTCAAATTGCGAGACAAGAGGGACAATTATTGCAATTAATAAAATTGAAATAAAGATAATTGAAGAAACTAAGGCAAAATAATTTTTGAAAAATCTTCCAGCAATGTCGACACTAATTCTTTTTTGTTTTCCACTTAAAGAACCTATTCCTGAAGATCTTTCTAATTCAACATAACGAAATAAATTATCATTTAATGAAGAATCCAATTTTTCCTTAGAATATCCTAGGTCAGTATGAATTGCTATTGTATTATTTTGATTATTATCTATTTCTAAGTACTCTTTGTACTTTTGTTCATTACTACTCATTATTCACCTCCAGTTCTTGATTAATTATTGTTAAATTATCTTCTTTAATAAGTTTATTTAAACTATTTTTTGATGCTTCTCTTAATGCCATTGCTTGCTTGTAGTTGGCCTTAACTCTTAATTTATTCATGAAATTATTTAAATAACCCATTTTCCCTTTTTCAACAAACATAATTCTAGGATCAATGATTATATATGAAATATCTAAAATGATTTGTATTGCTAACGATAATGATGAATAGAATAATATTGAAAACATAATAATATTAATCTCACCATTAGGAAAGGCTTGAATAATTACAGATGATGATCCAGGAATATTGAAAAATTGTTCAATAACAACATTACCTGCTAACAGGATAACAAATGAAGGTAGTAAAAAGGAAATAATTGGTATGGAAATATTTCTAAAAATGTGTTTAAAGAAAATATCAATAGTTGAAAGCCCTTTACCTTTGGCAATTAGAACTTGATTGGAAGTTAGAATTGAGACCATTTGATTTCTAACTAGAATTGTATAAGCTGCAAGCGATCCTAATGTAACTGTCAAAATAGGCAGCATTAATGATTTTAAAGATAATAATCAACCAACATCTTCTGGTAATTTAAAGTCAAACAAAATCACTCCGTTTGAATTAACGGCAATTAAAATCATAATTGGAGCAATAACGAAAGAAGGCAATCCAATAAATGTAATAACAAAAACATTAATTACAGCTTCAACTCAAGTACCTCTTTTGTATCCTGCCAATATTCCTAAACTAATACCAATTAGTGCTGAAAAAATTAAAGCAGGTGCTGTTACTAGTAATGTATATCTTAATGGTGAAAAGAAAAATGTTGGAATAGATGTTGATTCTCCACCCTGAGGAACATATATTCTACCAAACGTTCCATTAAAAATATCCTGAATGTATCTTCCGAACCTTATTAAAATAGGGTCATTTAATCCAGCTTGTTGTGCTAATTGCTCAGCATTCTCAGGATCTCCTCCAGCAAAAGGATTTCTAGAAAAAGAAGCATTTAAAATATAAGCAAGTGTTACCAAAACAATTAAAGTTAAAATTGCTAATAATATTCTTTTTAAAATATATTTACTCATCTTTATCACCAACTCTTATATCAGATAAATATAATATTCCCGCTCTTGTTGTTGGAAATAAATATTCAGGTAAAACTAGTGATAATGATGTTGAACGTGCATCATTAATTGAAATGTCTGCCTCCATGGCAAAACCTGCAATAATATTTAATTCAATAATCAAATCAGTAATTTCATCATCGTTTAATTCTTCTTGATACATTAAGAAGAATTTAGCTATTTCCGTTCCAAATTGATAGCTTCCAAATTTGGCATCAAGATTGTTATTATCATCATTTGTAAATTCAATTCAATCTTCAACTTTTAACCCTGCTGGTAGTGAAGGATTTAAATATTGCTTAATTCTATCTGAAAGTTTGGTAAATTCAGGATTTTGGCTTCTAATGGTTATATTAGCAGGATTAGAATATAATGAAAAGGCCGATAGAAGTGTTACTCCACTTTGGTGTGAAATTCCATCTAAGAAACTTCCAATACCTTCATAATCATACCCTCAACCACCGAAATCAGAAACTGCTTTATTTGAATTTATAGAATCAAGCATTTCATCACGACTATTTGGAATAAATAGCGATGGATTTAATCTCCCTTTGCTATCTAAATCCTTTATAGTTTTTTCTACCAATTTTAATTGATTAATAGTCACTGTGTTACTAATAGCATCAATATAAGGGTAAATAATTTGTCATTCCAACGGTGTAGTTATATTATTATCATCTAATAACTTCTCTACTAACGTCTTCATTTCATTAAACCCGGGATTTTTATATTGATTTTCAATACTATCAGAATTAGACTCATATGTTTGCTTCATTTGAGCTTCAGTTATCACTACTTTTTTGCCATTTTGATCAAAGTAACCAATATTATTTATTTTATCAGCATAATCAAAAGGTGTTTTATTACTCGAAAAAGAATATCTAGCATCAGGAGCAGTATGGTTTAATCATAACTGTTTTAATCCATTTGATGAGTTATTTACAAAAGTATATCAATTAACCGAAGCATTCAAGAGAGTTCTTAATTGGTATCCAGGTCCATTGAAAAATGAGTTGGCGGTTTTTCCTACCCCAGACCTTAAATCGTCAATTGAAGAACCATAAACCAATCTTGCATATTGATCATTAAAATAATATGAACCATCACCATCACTTAATTTTCTTGGATCTGTTGTAAGAAGAGTTCTTTGAACTAATTGAGCTTTATTTTGTTGTTTAACTTGAAGTAATCCCTTTTTAACCGCAAACTCCTCATCATATGATGATCCAAAAATCTTAATCTTTTGTTGTTGAGTTAATGAGCTATATGGCATCTCAGAAACTGTTCCTTCAAAGTAGTTGTTAAATAATTGTTCATTGAAAGCTGGAGATGTAGAAAATTCAAAAATTATTCTTTCTAATGAATTTTCTTCCATCAAAAATTCTTTATTAGAAAAATGAAGATTTTTTGTAAAGACAATTCTATTTTTTTCTGCACTTGTTGGGATGTATGAAGATGAAAATAAATTATCAGTTCTCTTTTGTCCATATGTATATATTCCAAATTTTAGGGCATGACCCGTTACTTTCTCCTTGCTTGTTGAACTAACTGGATATTCAATATTTTTTGTTTCTTCCGCTAATTTATCAATAAATTCAGCAGGAGCAGGAGAAAGTAAATAAGCATTTAAAAATGTTTTGTATAAAAATGGAGAAAAGGCAGGTTTTACTTCAGTTGGAATTGATTCAATATTAAAGACATCTTTTTCCACTCCATCAATGGTAATTGTTTTGACTGATGATTGTTCATTTTGTAATAATGTTGAGCTTATTCCAAATAATCCAAGTAAATAATTGTTAGGATATTTTTTATCATCAGTAAGTCTATTTGAAGTACCAGATTCATTAATGAAATATTTATCTAATTCACTCGATCCACCATTTTCACGTCTATATTTAGAATCATATAATCAAGTTCTCATATATGAATAATAAAAATCTTTTGGCTGAATTTTATATATAGTTTTATTACCATTTGAATCTACTCAATAAGTATCTTCTTTAACACTAAAACTTAATGATCTCATTTGATACATCCCACCTGAAACAGGAACTAATTTTCCATCAACAAAGTCTGCTTCTCCAAGCATTAACTCATCAAAATAATCACTGTTTAATGATCTTTGATTGTTAGATTTTAATTTTACAGTCTCTGGTTTCACAATTGCCGTTGATGTTGAAGGATTAATTTCTGCTTCATCACTATCAAAAACTGCATATTGAACATCTCCAATGGCATTTTTAAAAGTTAAAATAACTTCTTTACCTAAATCTAAAACTAATCTTTCTTTTGAGGATTGAGAAACAACCAAATTTCCTTCGCTATTTTTTATGAACTTTGTTTCACCTGTTGTTTCAACTCTTATTAATCCTGAAGATAATAAAGTTTCTGGTGCTTTATTTGCAGCCGGCCCATATGTTGCACTCATATCAAAGTAATATCCGTCCAATGTTAAAGGCGATGAAGCTCTGATTAGATATTCTTTTTTAGATGCTATATTCTCAATATTTCCAGCTGTGAAATAAAGCGCTGCACTTGTTCCGAAAACGGTCGCAAACCCTGCTGAAACTCCTAATCATAATATTAAATTTTTTCTACTTGTTTTTGTCATATTCAACTCTTTTATTATTTTTTTATTATTTTTTATTTTTTTTATTTTTATCCATTTTTTATATTTAAATTCTTATTAAGCATAAGAATTGGCTTGTTTACCCATAATTAATGGTGTTACAATGTTTGTGGCAAATGAAATTATTAATAGATTCATTCAAATTTTAATTGGTGATGCGGCAAAACCTGCAAGGAATGAAACTCCAAAAGTAATTCCAACAGTGGATTGATCCGCTATAGAAACTAATGGCATATTAATGAATTCTGTTAATACAATAAACATTAATAATGGTACCATCTTAATATAGTTAGAAGACTTCATGGCGAACCTGCTTACTATTAAGAATCCTATAATAAATAAAAATCCCATTCACACAAACCCAATAAAAACGATAGGTTTATGAAGAAGCACCATATCACCAAATGCTGAAGTCAATAATTCAACTGTTAAGTAATTACTTAAAAATATTGTAAATACTCCAGTTATTATTATTGTAAATGCTACAGAAGAAATAAGATTGAAATTTAATGTCCTTGTTTCCTTTGTATTTTCATTTTTAAGTATTTCCATCCTATTATCTAGTTTGGCAATCTTAGCAAGAATCCGTTTGGCCTTTTCAGATTTCGAATCATTGTTATGTTCTAAATAATTACTATATTCTACAATCAATTTATGATTCAATTGAATTTTCTTTATGTTAAGATTTTTAACTTGATTCTTGTTTGTAAACCTAGGATTACACTTAACAAAATAAAATCAAGCAAAAATTCCAGGAACCATTCCAGTAATTGCAAGTACAAGTGAGTATATTGGGTTATAGAAGACAGGGACAAATAGAAATGTCATGATATCCGTTATAAAGCCAATTGCAAAACCGATTAATGGACCAAATAAAAATCCTGTAATTTTTACTGGCAATCCAGCTAAAGAAAGTTTGAAGTTGGGAAGCGAAGATATCGCTGCGGCTTGGGCGCCTATTACAACGAATGCTATAGATGTTGCTATCAGAATTGCTATAAAAGCAATTTTCTTAGAATTTCATCTTTTCATGTCTTCCTCTCTTTAATATTATTAATTATAAGGTAATAATTGGTTTTTTAAACAATTTTAATATAAAAATAATATAACTATACTAAAATAATCTTTTTTTTAATTTAAATCTTGTTAATTTATTTTAACTATTTTATTTAATATTAAATAAAATAAAAACACTCATAAAGTTATATAATGATAAGTATGAAAAAATTAGCTATTGTAATAGACTCATTCTCTGGTCTATATAAAAAAGATATTGAATCAGAGGGTGGAGATATTTATTTTTTATCTTTACAAGTCGAAATCGATGGAGAAGTAATGGATGAAGGTATTGAGATTCCCAAGGATTCCTTGATTAATAAAATAAGAGATGGTTTACCATCATCAACATCACTTCCATCACTTGCTTATATGCAAGAATTAATAGAACGATTATCATCTGAATATGAGCAAGTTATCTTTTTACCTATTCTAAAATATATTTCGGGAACTTCAGATACACTTGCTGCATTTGCAAAAAATCATAAAAATGCAACTATTATTAATAATAATTTTGTTGGTGCTACATATTTAGAAATTGCTAAAAAAGCAATCGAAATGTCTAGTGAAGGCAAGAGTTTTGAAGAAATTGTTTCTTACATAAAAACAATAAGCGATAAATCAATTGGATACATAATACCTAATGAGTTAAAAGCATTAATAAAATCAGGGCGACTAACAGGAATTAAAAAACATATTATTACTACTGGGAATTTATCAATAATCATTAAAGTGTTTGATAAATTATCCGTAACTGGACTTTCAAGGACTAAAAAGGGAGCAGTAGCTAAAGTAATTGCTAAACTGGAAAAGTTTTGTAATGAAAATAAGGTTAAAGAAGGTTATGTTTATAAAATAGTTTTCGGTTATGAAGAAACTCTATTAAAATTAGCAAAAGAGAAAATTAAAGAGAATGCTTTAGAACTTGCTTTTGAAATGAAAACTTCATTATCAACATTTATACATACAGGCTGAGGTTCAATTTACATTGGAGTTACACCTAAAATAAATTAAGAATTTTTATATAATTCTTTTTTTATTTTTGTTTTAATAATTTGTTTTCTCTCATAATAGTTAACAAACATATTTATCGGTATAACAATGAATACTAAGGGAATAATGATTAATACTCTATATCATTGATATTCCCCTTGCAATCAGGAACTTAAAAATATTGCCATAAAACAAATAGTAATTGGCAAAGTAAATATTATTATTGATATCTTTAATATTTTCAAAAAAACTAAAAGTATTGTGATTATAGTGATTATAATTATGAAAGCCATTGCTATCAATACATTATAACCTAGCGAAAATGGGGGATCAGTTCTAAAATCTTTCCCTAAAAAGAATCAAATGAAAAATGATGGAATTGCAACAACAAATAACGTATATAAGGGTTTTACTCAACTTCTTGATTTTGTATTTAGAATTATGTTGTCATTATTTTGATTTTTCAAGAGATAGCTTTCTTAAATAATTAACAATTTTTTTCCTATCCACTAACTTGATCTTTTCCGAACCATAAAATCTTAATGATAATTTATTACTTCTAACTTCTTCATCACCAATAACAATTTGAATTTTTGTTTTCATAATTTGAGCTTCCCTAATTTTCTTAGACATTCTCTCATTTCGAGTATCAATTGTTACATAAATTTTTTCATCCTTTAATTCATCATAAATTTCTCCTGCAAACTCCTTATGATTATCATCAACGGGAATAATAACTACTTGTCTTGGAGCTAATCAAAATGGTAAATTACCTTTTGATTGTTCAAGTAGTATTGCTAAAAATCTTTCGTAAGTTCCTATTAAACCTCTATGGATTAAAACGGGAGTTTCAAATTCACCAGCATCATTAATATAATGTAAATCAAATTTACGAGGAAGTAAGAAATCCAATTGAAGAGTTGACATTGTAATTTCATGTCCTAAAGCTGTCTTGATTTGAATATCAATTTTGGGACCATAAAAAGCAGCTTCACCTTTCATTTCAACATAATTAATATTTAATTCTTGGAGCACTTTCATTAGATCATTTTCTGCATTCTTTCATGTAGTTTCATCATCAAAATATTTTTCTTTATCTTCAGGATCGCGAATTGATAAAGAAACATAATCGATTTCAATACCAAAAATATTAAGAGCTTCAGAAATTAGCTCGAAGTTCTTTTTGAATTCAGAAATAATTTGGTCTCTTCTTGCAAAAATATGTCCTTCAGTTAATTGCATACTTCTAACCCTTTCCATACCAGTTAGTGCTCCTGATTTTTCATGCCTGAATAGATTGGATTGTTCAGAATATCTAATTGGTAATTCACGATAAGATCTTCTAGTTGAACTATAAATCAAAATATGATGAGGGCAAGTCATTGGGCGTAAAATCAAGTTCTCTGCATCGGCAACTATTGGAGCAAACATGTCATCTTTATAATGTTCTCAATGACCTGACTTTACATACAATTCTTTCTCGCCAACAATTGGAGTAAGAACTTCATCAAAACCATATTTATCATCAAGTTCTAGAATAATTTTTTCAATTCTTCTTTTTATTCTCATTCCATCTTCAAGCCAAATAGGGAAACCTTGTCCAGAAAGTTTATCAAATGCAAAAAGATTTAATTCCTTTCCAATTTTTCTATGATCTCTTTCTCTTCTTTCAGCAAGTATTTGAATGAAATCATTAAGCTCCGCTTCCGATTCTCAAGCAGTTCCATAAATTCTTGTCAATTGTACATTATCAGAATCTCCTCTTCAATATGCACCAGCAAGAGATAATAGTTTAAAATATTTTACATCCTTAATTTTATCAATATGTCCACCTGCACATAAGTCAACGAATAAATCTTTATTTAAATTAGGATCAACAATTGAATAGAAAGTAATAACCTTACCGTCCTTAATAAATTCATCATTTAATTCTTTTTTTAATGGTTGGTTACTAAAATCATATTTATAATCCTTCCCTTTCTTAGACATAATAAAAGCATTTGAAACAATCTTGTTCATTTGCTTTTCTATTTTTATTAAATCTGCCTCTAGTAATGGTTTCGAAAATTTAAAATCATAATAGAAGCCTTCATCAGTTGAAGGACCAAAACCTAGGATTGTATCTGGGAATATTTTTAAAACTGCCATTGCCAGAACGTGTGATGCAGTGTGGTTTAATTCTTTATTAAATTTCATATTTTACTCCTTAGTTATATTATTTAATTAAATGGTTTATATCCAACATTTCTCATAATGCTTGATAAATTTTTATTAGCAATGATGCTTGCTTTTTCAGAACCATTTTTTGAAATTATAGGTAATTCCGTTAAAGACTTTTTGAAATTAGTTTGAATGGTTTCTAAAAAGTCTTTAACAACATTTCCAACCGCTTCCTTAAATTCTTTGTAGTTTGCAGTTGCAAAAATTTCTTCAGCCTCTTTTATAGTTATATTTCTAAAGGAAGAATATATAATTAGTAGATTTTTTACTCCAGGCTTATCATCAGAATAATAAACCTTATTTTCACTATCAGTTACTGCTTTTTGAATTTTATTAAAAGCCATTTGTGGATCATCCAATAAAAAGATTGATGAGTTTTTATCTGAATCAGATTTTGACATTTTTTTCCTTGGGTCTTTTAATGACATTATTTTGGAACCAACTTCTGAAAATATTGGTTCTGGTTCATTAAGATTTATGTTATATTTTTTATTCATTCTGCTCGCCAATGTTCTTGTTAATTCTAAGTGTTGTTTTTGATCAATGCCAACAGGTACATATTCAGGATTATATAATAATATATCTGCTGCCATTAAAGATGGATAAACGAATAAACCTGTTGAGATATTTTCCGTTCCATTTTCTTGTTTAGTCTTTAATGATTTGTCCTTAAATTGAGTCATTCTGGATAATTCTCCCATATAGGTATTTGTAGTGGTTAATCAATTAAGCATAGTATGAGCAATAACATCTGATTGAAAAAAAATAGTAACCTTATTGGGGTCAAGGCCACATGCTAAATAGATTGCAAAAATTTCTTTTCTGTTTCTATCTAAATCATCAGGTGAAATATTAGAAGCTAATGCATGAAGGTCAGCAACAAAAATAAACATTTCATAGTCATATTGATATTTAATAAAATTCTTTATTGCTCCAATATAGTTCCCAATTGTCAAGGAACCAGTTGCAGTAATCCCACTTACCATTCTTTTTTTCATATTTATAAATAAAATTATATATTATTATTTATATATAGTTAAGGAAAGAAGTGGTTTTATGACTGGGAAAGAAAAATTCATATATTGGTTTTTAACCATTATCACCTTTGGTTTAATTCATCTTCATTGAAAAACTAAAAAAGTTGCAGTTAAAGATGAGTTGTCAAGAAAAGATAGGATAACTATTAACATGAACAAATTAATTAATTTTTTGGGCGGTCCTGAAAATATATCTTCAGTTGAATCTACTCATACAAAAGTAAAAATTTTTTTAAAAAATAGAGAAATTGTTGAAATTGAAAATATTAGATCGATTAATGGAATATCTGGAGTCTTTGTAACATCCAACTATCTACAAATAATTGTTGGTAACGAAGCATTACTAATTGAACAAAATTTAAATTCACTAATTACTTTGCAGAGTTAATTTCCTTCCCTTCATTCCTTTGGTATGACACGAACGACATCTTGCTTCATATTCATCCTTATCACCAATTTTAGTTAATTCAGTTTCGTCTGATTTTCGATATGATTTTGAAGCAGAACCCTTACAAATTAGACAAACTGCCACTAATTTAACTACTTTATCAGAAATTGCCAATAAATGAGACATAATTCCAAATGGTCTCATCATGAAATCAGTATCGATTCCTGAAATAATAACTAATTTTCCAATTGAAGCTATATTTTCAATAATAGGAATAATATCTTGATCAAAAAATTGTACTTCATCAACTATTAGTGCATCATATGAATTATCTCAATAACTTAAAATATCCTCACCATTTCTAGCAGTGACTGTTGATCTTTCTAAGCCAGAACGTGATTTTATTGTGTCTTTTGAAAAACGTTTATCTTTTGCCGGTTTAACAACCAACATCTTCATATCGGCATATTCCAGAATTCTGATTCTCTTAATTAATTCCTCTGTTTTTCCAGAAAACATCGGTCCTGTTATTACTTCAATTAAACCATCATTGTGTCTTTTTAACATATTAACTCCCTATTTCAATTATTGCTCTATATAATTATAATAATATAAAAATTTATATATTATAATAATAAATAAAATACTTGGCCGGTTAAGGAGAAAATTATGTTGGAAGTTAGAAATTTATCTAAAATTTTTATTGACAAAAAACTATTTCAAGATGTTAATTTGAAATTTACAGAAGGAAATACATATGGAATTATTGGTGCTAATGGTGCTGGTAAATCAACGTTTTTAAAGATTATCGCAAAGGAGATGGAGGCTTCAACTGGCGAAGTTATTGTTGATAAGGGACAAAGAATATCAACTCTTGAACAAGACCACAATAAATATAATGATATTAATGTAACTGATTTAGTAATAATGGGTAATAAGGATTTATTCAATATTCAGGAAGAGAAAAATGCTATCTATACTAATCCAGATGCCACGGAGGAGGATTATACAAGAGCAAGTGAATTAGAAGAAGAGTTTGGAGCAAAAGGTGGATGGAGTGCAGAAAATGATGCACAAATTCTTCTTGATGCTTTAGGAATTTCGCGTGAGAAATTCTCAATGCAAATGAAAGATTTAAAATCTGGAGAGAAAGTTAAAGCTATTTTAGCTAAAGCGCTTTTTGGTAACCCTGATATTTTAATCATGGATGAACCTACCAACCACTTAGATATGAGAGCTATTAAGTGACTTGAAAATTTTATTATTGAATACAATAAGATAGTTATTGTTGTTTCACACGATAGTGAATTTTTAGATAATGTTTGTACAAATATTGTGGATATTGATTTTGGCAAGGCAAAAATGTTTACTGGAAATTATTCATTTTGAAAGCAATCATCTGAATTAATTGCTGAAATGCAAAAGAATTCTAATGTTAAGAAAGAAGAGCAAATAGCAAAACTAAAATCATTCATTGATAAATTTTCTGCTAATGCTTCAAAATCTAAACAAGCAACATCACGTAAAAAATCTTTAGAAAAAATTACTCTAGAAGAAATAATTCCTTCAACAAGAAAATATCCTTTCATTAGATTTGGAGTTCATAAAACTCCAGGAAAACAAATTCTTGAGGTCGAAAACTTGGGATACAAGGATGCAAGTGGACAAATATTATTTGATCATTTAACTTTTACTATTAAACCTAAGGATAAAATAGCAGTTATTGGAGATGATGATATTGCTAAAACTAAATTTTTAGAAATTCTTGCTGGCAAGGAAAAAAACTATACTGGAACTTTCAAATGAGGCGCTACCATTAAGTATGACTATTTTCCTAGTGATAATAATAATTATTTTGAAAATGACACCATTATGATTGATTGACTAAGAGAATGACCTCTAGCAAACATAGAAGAAGAGAATAAAGATATTAGCGATCAAAGAATGCGTTCTTTTTTAGGAAAAATGTTATTTAGTGGCGATAGTGTTTTTAAGCAAGTTAAAAGTACATCCGGAGGTGAAAAAGCTAGATTGATGTTTTCTAAATTAATGCTAACGGAATCGAATTTCTTAATGTTTGATCAACCTTTAAATCATTTAGATACTGAATCTATTGATGCAGTTGTAGAATCATTCAATAAATATGAATCATCAATGATTTTTACAACATATAATAAAGCTCTTATTAAAGAGGCAAATGTTATATTAGAAATTAAGAATGATGCTTCATATATTTTTAGAGGCTCTTTAGAAGAATATGAGAATAAAATGGGGATTAGTTAATAATAAAGAAAAAAATTTACTTCTCAAATATAGTTAATACAAAAATAAAAACTAAAGTTGCACAAATAGCTTTTTTTATATTATATTTTAATTAATGACTTATGGTCTTGGAGTTGCAATTAAAAGAGTTGAATCATCCAAAAACTTGTTATCAACACCAGCTAATATAGCAATCTTCTTGGGTTCGTCATTATTAGATATTATTTGAATATAGAAACCTGGATTACTTGGATTAACATTAAGGATTGCTGGCGTAAATCCATTAAACACTGTATTTAAACTCTCGGCCAATTTATCTATGTCTTCTAATATTTCATAATCATCAACCAATTTATCTATTGCCTCTTGTGTGATTGTATCTTTTAAAGATATATCAATTGTTTTTGAAGGGGCAGGAGAAATAACTGTTGTGATTTCTTTTTTATCTTCTGATGCAGACCCATTGAAAGTATTTTGTACTCCATCATCTAATTTACCTTTTAAAGTAACTGATGGGGTTGCCTCGTTGTATTCAATATCAAACATATCAATATTTGAAGAGTTTACTCCCCTAAAAACTAAATTTAATGCATTTATCAATGCTACATTTTCTGATTGAGATCCGCTTCCATTATTCATTGATGCTTTAATTTGAACAATGGCATCAGATATTGCTTTTTCAGTAACAGTTGTTCAATCTGAGAATAATGTAATATCTAATTCATTAATTGTTTCTGATGTTGAACATGAAACCATACCCACAACTGGTAAAACAGCCATTGATATTGTTCCTAATCCTAATAATAATTTTTTCATATGATTGTCCTCATTATTTTTTATTTATTCTAAAATTAAATTTAAATATAGTTAAATTTATATATTAATTATACAATATTTTTTGCTTTATTGTTTTAATTAGAAAACATAGAATTAATGTAATTATAAAGTAGAATTTAAATCATTTTTTGAATTCAGACAGATATCTAATTTTAACTTGCGTTCTTTTAAATATCTGAGAATATTTTTGTGAGTTCAAAATGGTTCTAATTTTTCCACTGACATTTCTGATAAATTTTGGTTTAGTAACTTTGAAACTATTTTTAAATAAAAAGATGTTGTAATAATTAGTGATAATATTCCATATATTAATTGTGCAAAAGAAAATCCAATAAAACCTGGAAAAGTGGCCTGAAAATAAACACCTAAAAAATAACTAACTATCCCGTAAGAAAAAATGAAAACGGCAATTATTGAGAAAAATAGACTTAGGTTTCTTCCAAAATTAAAAATAATAAATATTCTTAAATTAATACTAAAGTTAATAGCAGCAAAAGCGAATAATGAAACTATGAAAGCATTAGAAGTAAATTTCTTAATAACATCCATGTATGTAATATTATCACTATGAGGGAATGGAATTGTTGGTTGGACATTTAAGGGTATTATCTCTCTAGTTCATCCTTGTTCTAAGAAGAATAAATCAATAATATTGTGAATAAAAATATAGACAAAGAGGCTAAGGATAAGAAATACTATTAATCCATAAAAATTATATTTAAGACTATTTTTAAATTGAGTTAGAGAAGAGCTTAATTGATGACTTATTGGTTTAACAGAAGCAAGATTAACAGCTCTACCTAATGATTTTGGGATTATGGCCAATAAATTTAGAAGACTAAAGATTATGATTCTTGAAAGGATAATTAATGATTCGCCATCCTGATGATAAATATAACTATGTACTTCTCTAGAAATAATATTAATTAAAATCAACTGCATAATAACATTGAAGCAATACACAAGCATAAAAGTGGAAAGCATTCATGACATTCTTATAATTTCTTTTGCAAAGTGAACATTAAATTTAATTTCTTTCATTTTTCAAGTCACTACTTTTAATTTATAAATTATTCCAACTATAATGAATTTTATCATTGTAGAAATTAAAGTACCTAAGGAAATTCTTACAACAGGAGAAATATCATTTGAAAAACTAAATAGAAAGAATACAGCTAGTCAAATATCTAGAATTGAAAAGAATAATTCAATAGCAAGAATATAGTTCATTTTTATGCCTGATTCTAGCGTCATAAAAATGAAATATGAGGAAATACCTGAAAATAAAATATAGATTGCCATTATCCCAATGTATAGATGAGAATAAGATTTAATAAGATTATTGTGCTCGCCAATATTTCTAATAGAAAATTCAGCATATAGAAACATTACAGAAACAAAGAGAATAGCAATCAAGAAAGATAATCCTCAAGAGACAAACATACCAGTATTAATTATCTTTTTTCTATTTTCTTCAAAATCATCTTTCTTCTTTAATGATTTAATAAGAAAAGATACCTGCACAATAATTAAGATAATAATATTGATGGAAAAGAAAAGCATTGGTTGGCTATAATTAATTGCTTGAGCAACCAGGGATCCATTAACACCGTTAAAAAATTCAGTAATAAATAATGGGAGAATACTATGTATTGCAATTGGTAACATAGAAAAAAAGAATAAAAAGAATATCTTAAGAAATGATATTAATACTTTTTTATTAAATGTCATTTTGTATTGTGGTGCACTCAGGTCTAAATTGTTAATTTTAATTCTTCTTTCCTATTAATCATAAAATTTATATTTTTAAATTATATTATAATTATCAATATATTTAGTGATTCACAAAAAGAAATTATGAATTTCTCTCTCCATAATTAAGAGGTATATTTCTTTTATCTTAATCAATTAAAATCAATAGTAACAACTCTTGCTTTTATGCTTGGTTTTGTTCCAAAAGCATAACCAGGTGAAGCAATTAACGTTATTGAATTCCCGGTTGTGTTCGTTGTGAAGTGAGCAAAGTTTTCATTGGTTACACCGGTAAATAGTCTATTCAATATTTCAACCCTTACTTCGACACTTGTGGTTTGATTATAATCCACTATAGCTTTATCAATATCATCTTGTGTTACTTCACTTTTTGTAATTCATATTCTTAAATCTGTTATTGAGGAAGTTGAGCATGAGACTAGAGTAAAAAGTGGGATAATCGTGGTAAAAGAGGAGAAAAGTATTATATTTTTCTTCATAATTGTATGTTAAGCCTAAGCTGTTAATCCTAAAATTCTAAATGTAACTTCAATAGCTCTGGCTGGTGTTGTATTTGTATAAACAGAAATTTTCACATTAATAGATGTTGTAGATTCTGGGTCAGGATTAATTTCCATAATTAATATCCCAAATCCTAGAGAAACATTAGGTACATCAACAAATGTTTTTAATGCTTCGAGTTTGGCAGGTTGATCAACCGCATCATTTACTCTTGCAATTGCTTCAATAACGGTTAGAGATGTATCATTAGTTTGTTTTGGATCTTCAAACCTTTTTGCTTCAATCTCAAGTGTGTCAACTTTGAATCCTTCAACTTTAAAAGTGGCATCCTTTTTAATCTCCGGTTTATCTGTTTCATGAATAGATATCAAAACATCAATAGTAGTTTTTGTAGTTGCATTAACACTAGCTGACTTAACCACTAATTCATATCCTTTCGAAATTTTTGGAACATTAGCAAAAACTTCTAGTGCTTTTAATTTATTTTCTGGAGTATTAGCGTCCTCAATTGTTTTTGCTGAATCATAAGCAAGAAGATCCTTATTCTTTGTTTGAACTGTAATATTAAATTTCTTGATCTCAGTATCAATATCAATAGCTGTTGAACATGATGCCATTGCTGCAAATGGTAAAATGGTTAATATAGGAGTTGCTCCTAATAGTAATATTAATTTTTTGTTCATGATATTTGAACTCCCTTAATGTTTTAAATATGTTTTTTATACAAATTAAATTTTACAATATTTTGAGTAATTATTTTCTTTTATTTACAAGAAACATAACAGTTATTGTATCATCAAATAATGGCATAATTTTGCTTTATAATTTCTCAAATTCTTAATTATCTAAAATGTACTATTTATTATAGGATTATTAATGCATTTATAAATATATTATATCTTCTACTTTAAATATCAGTGAATTAAGAGATTCTGAAACCAGTAATTGAATAAATAACTGTTTTCTTGTTTGGTGTACCTACTTCGAAAACTTCAATAGACACCTCGATAGCTGCAACCTCAGTTGAATTAGGGATTGCAGAACCGATAATAAAATCAAATCCTGGACTTAGTGTTGGTACAGCTAATACTAAAGCCATTAATGCATCAAGTTTGGCACTAGGATCTATTGCTTCATTTATTGAATCAACCGCATTATTAAGAAGAATGGTTGTATTGTTAGTTTCCACGGAAATTTCAAATTTCCTTGCCTCTTTATCTAGAAGTGTTAAAAAGCCGGTAATTCTATAAGTAGCATCTTGAGAGTTTGCTTCATTATCGATCTCGAAAACTGTAATTACAACGTCTAATGTTGTATTTGTTGGTAATGAACCACTATTAGCAGATTTTACTTTGAAATCAAATGATTTATCTAATGAAGGTAATGATGACACAAGACTTTTTAGTTCCTCAAGTTTCGCGTTTTCATCATCGGCATTATTAATTCTATTCGCGGCTTCAGATGCCATTAAATCCTCGTTAGTAGTTTTTACTGAAGTATCAAATTTTTTTGCCTCAGTATCAATAGTTGCTTTATCTGTTGAAGAACATGATACAACAGTAATAAATGGAACTAATGGTAAAAATGTTGCCCCCAAACCTAATAATAATTTTTTATTCATATTCAATTCCTTTTTTAATCTGCATTATTTGTTACATATGCTCAAAAATTTATATATTGCTAATTATACAATATTTTCATTGATTTTACATTTTGATATTGGGTCATAAAAAAATCAAGTCTTTACAATTAAGACTTGATTCATTTAATGATATTTTATCATTTGAAAACACAAGGATAACTTAGTTCAAAAAGCCTTTAATAGTTAGTAAGGTATTTTGCGCTGTTCCATCACTTGCATTTCTAACAATAATTATTATTTTAAGAGCTTCCAAAGATGAAGCATCAAGATCAATTCCGAAAACTTCAAAAGTAAATAAATCAGATATTTGTGGAATGTTTTGTTCAGAAATAAGTTCTATCAATGCTGCATTATTAGCTATTGCATTTCCAGTTTTAAATTTATCTTTTGCTTGATCAATTGATAATGTTGGTTGAATAGTATCAAGAATAATATTGAATTTTTTAGCTTCTTTTTCAAGAGGTGTATCTGTGGCTTTATTAAATCCTGTAATGGTTAGTCAAGTATTTTGTCTTTGATCAGTTTGATTATCAATAACAACTATATCAACAATAACTGATCTTGTACTTTCACCACCTACTTTATTTGTTGCTCCTAAAATTTCAAAACTAAAACCATCAGATAATTCTGGAATTAAAGTGCCAATCACACTACCAGATTGGTTAAAAACTCTTAGTAAGTTATTTAAAACATCTAATTTATTTTCTTGATTATTAGCTAGAGTAATCCGTGAGGCTCATTCTTCAGTGGAAATACTACTATCTCTATTGGTGTGTGGTATTGGGTTAAGAAATTTTTTAGCCTCAATATCAACAGTACTATTTCTCAAACCATTTACTAGATAATGAATTTGTGTTGAATTAGAGGTTCCAACTTCTCTAAGTATAATCAGAACATCAATAGCAGTACCAAATGCTGCATTAATATTTGCTGATTCAACTTCAAAAGTAAACCCTTCTGCTAATACTGGAACATTTACAAAGGCTGTTAAAGCTGCTGTTTTAGCTTCCGGACTTTGGGCATTTGTAATATTTGTAACTGCTTCAATTACACTTAAAGTTGTATCTTTAGTAATTGCACTATTAAATTTTAATGCTTCATCTGCAAGAGTACTTACTTTAAATCCACCAATTGTAAAAGTTGTAGTTCTTTTAATGTCAGGTGTAGTAATTTCGAAGATAGAAACTGTTACTATTATATTTGCAGGATTAGTACTGTCCACCATTGCTCACTCCACTACAAAGTCGAAGACAAAACCATTATCTCCTTCCAATATTGGAACATCCATAATTTCGTTTAACATTGCTTTTCTTTGAATGTCATTAGATTCTAGAATTAATTCAACAACTTTATTAGAAACTCTATCAGGTGTTTTAGTTCCTATATTGACAAATTTATTTGCTTCTGTTTCAAGAGATTTAGTTCTAAAACCATAAATTTCGAAAGTTACATCACTTTCAATAGATGGATTATTTATATTAAAGATTTTAATAATAACAGAAAGAGCATCTACTCCAACTGCACTTGCACTTTGGACAACCATGCCAAAACCATCTTTCAATGTTGGAACATCAGAAATAAGTAGTAATTCGTAATATTTGTCACTATCTGTCAATTTTGAGTTAATACTATTGGCAATTTGTGTTGAATATAAACTAGGTGCTTTTGTTTGAACAGGATTGTTAAATTTTGCTATTTCTTCACTAAGCTCAAGATTTAAATCCCTTACATCAAAACCACTAACAATAATTTTGAATGATTCAGAAATATTGGAAGTGTTTTGTTTACGAATTCTAGCATCTATCTCAAGGCTATCTAAACCGCTTTTTTGAACTGATATAATTTCTAATTCAAATCCATAAGCAAGTGAAGGTAAATTAGCGAACTCTTTTATAATCAATAGTTTTTGGTCATTACTATTACCAACAGCCATAATTTGATTTAATAATAAATCAAGATCTATTTCTGGTTTAGTAGTAGTTATTGGATCATTAAATTTTTCTCTTTCAATTTCAGGTGTACTACTTTCAAATCCATCTATTGAATAAACTACTGTTTTCGGAGTTTCAATTGAATCATCTTTTGAAACAGAAATTATAACTCAAATTAATGAATTATTTGATTCATCTTCAATTACCCACTCAATTTGAAAACTAAATCCATCTTCTAGTTTTGGTAAAGTTGAAACATTACTCAAAAGTAATATTTTTCCTTCGGGAGAAGGAGCAAATTGAATTTTATCAACTATTTCAAGAGCACTAAATTTTGAAGATGTTCTTGTATTTACAAATTTTGATGCTTCAGTGACTAAATCACTTATTTTAAATCCTCTAATTTCATAAGTAGTCTCTGTTGAGTCGCTCGGTTTATTTACATGGAACACTGAAATTATTACATCAACTACAGATTTATCAGTTAAATTAATGTTTGCTGATATAACTTTAAAAGAATAACCATATGTTAATGTAGGTAAATCAACAATAAGAGATAAAGAATAAAGTTTATTTTGTTCTCCTTCAACACTATTAATATTATTAACAACTTTAATTGCAGAAGTATTATGTAATTTTGTTGTAGCAACATCAAATTTTGCTGCTTCAGTATAAATATCACTTTCAATAAGATTTATTGATTGGAATCCTTCAATTTTTAAAATCACCTCTCTAAAGATGTTTATATTTGCTGTTTCTACAATTCTAATTGAAACATCTACAGCCTCTTTAGAAGTTTCTCTTTCTCTAACCGCAGCGGATATAACTTCAAGTTCAAAACCATCAGAAAGTGTTGGTACATTAGCATAAACTCTAACAACGGTTAATTTCTCTTGAGATGAAGCGGCTTCGTTAATAGTGTCCACTACCAATTGAGGGTCAACATGGGGGTTAGAAGTAGTTATTGGATTATTAAACAATTTTGCTTGGGTATCTATTATTATATTTGGATTTGTAGTCGATTGAGTACACGAAACTATAGCTGCCAATGGCAAAGCAGTAAGTAATGTTGCTCCAATACCCAATAATATTTTTTTATTCATAATTGGCCTTCTTTCATTTTGTACTTTATTGTACATCTAAATTATATTCCTCTTCTCATGTGTTTATACTTTTAATTTAAAAAAATTTTATTTTTTTGATAAAATAAAAATGCCTATATTTTTTTAAAATTGCATTTATAGAAAATTCTTAATAAATATCGTTAATTAATTAACTTTTATATAAACAAATTTAAGATCAATAGATTCTTAAAGAAAAACAATATAAATCATCTATTTTTAGGAAGTGCAATGCGACTAATTTAATAGTTTGCACTCACATTTACTTGCCTATTTGCAAAGCGTTGTAAAATTTGAAGCTTTGTTTGCTTAAAACAATTATTACATCTGCCTAAAAACAAATTTTAGCAATAATCTACATTTATTTTAACATATAAATATTTTTTTAAAATATTTTTTAAAAAAATCTAATTTAATTATAAGATCTGTTATTTATCTTTATCAAATTACAGTTTAATTATAAATATAATAAAAAACCAACAAATAATGTTTGTTGGTAGAGTTTATAATATTAAAGTTTTATTGATTAATAATTACGACGCTGTAAAGCCTGTAACAGGGAATAAAATGGTTTCCTCAGCTCTAGCTGTTAATGAATCAGTTACTTTTATTGTAACTATCATTGCTGTAGTAGATGCTGGATTAACTTCTGCTGATATAACTTCATAAGTGAATGCTGCTCCACGAACTGGAAGAGATGATAAACCATGTAAAGCTTGTCATTTTGGTATGGCACCTGAAGCGTCATTAATAGCTAAAACAGCCAATTCTGTAGTCATAGTTGGTTGTTTAGATGTTCCGCCTTCTTCTCACTTAGTTTTTTCTTCGGCTAAAGTATTTGGTACTTCAAAACCTGTAACTTGGAAATTAACTTTTACTTTTTCCGTTTCGTTTGCACCTGAATAAACTTCTATTTCAACATCAATTGTTGTTTTTGTAGTTGTATTAATTTTTGCTCCAAGAACTGCAAATTCATATTCGCTATCTAATTTCGGTACATCTACCAATTTTTCTAAAGCTGCCTTTTTCGCTGCTGGGGTTGGTGTATCATATATAATAGATCCGGCTGCTACTGATGAATTCATACCTGTTGTTTTGGTTTTTACTGCTTTTTTAAATCTATCGGCCTCTTTTTGAAGTGTTGTTGATGATGAACATGATACCAATGCTGCTACCGGAATAACCGCTAATGCTAATGCTCCTGTTCCTAATAATATTTTTTTCATAATAATTTAATATCCTCTTTCTTATAAATATAGTTATATACGTTATTTCTTTATAACAAAATTTTATTGCAAAATTTCAAATAAATTATACTACATTCTTATTACATATTTATTTTTTTTATTAAATTTTAATTAACAATAATTTAATCTTGGCTAAATGTAATTGTTATAGTGTGGTTTATGGGTTCAATTCCAATAATAGGACTTTTTAACAATACAACCACATAAAGAAGGTTGCTTACTTGTAGTTCGTTTCTTTCTCAATCATAACTATAACCAGTCTCTAACCCTACACGTGCATAGAATAAATCTAAAGTATCATTATCAACGATAGTCTCGTCTGCTTGTTGAGCAGTTAATATGTCTGAATTAATAGAGGCTTTATTTTCTAGTCTGAAAAGTTGCTTTTCTAAATCATCTTTTGCTGCTGATTCCGAGTATAAAGCCTTAACTACAAAAATTACATTCTGAATTTTACCTGAAGACATTTCAGTCAAAGTTATTGAAACTTCCATCTGTGTCGCAGTTTCAAGTTCAAAACTTGCTGCTTTTACTTCAAATGTATATCCTTCAGTTGTTGGTATTTTGGCAGAAGATACTATTGTTTCTAATTCAAATTTTTTGTCATCTGGACTAACTGCTTCAGAAATTCTTCTTGTTGATTCACTTGAAGTAATACTTATAAAAGCATCTACCGGAAGAGCAAATTTTAATGCTGCTTTTTCAAGATCAGTGGAATTAGCAAAACCACTAATTTCAAAATCTTTATCTAACTTAGTATTGGTATTAGATTTATCATAAACTGAAACAGTAACAACAATAACTTTATCTTTCGTTGGGTTTGGTCATGCTTTTTCAACATCAAAGTCAAAACCTTTATCTAATTTTGGGAAATCAATGAATGTTCCTAAGACTGTTTTTTTAGCATCTGGAGTTGCTGCTTCTGTAATAGATTTTGCTGCTTCTGTTGATGTTTGAGTTGTTGATTTTGTTACCGTAGGGACAAATTTGTCTAATTCTGTATTAATTGTTGGTGTTGTATCCGTTGATGATGAACATGAAACCAAAATTCCTATAGGTATAATGGCTAATGATAATGTTCCTATTCCGAATAATAATTTCTTCATAATTTATTTAATATCCTTTTTAATATTGTGTTTATTTAATTTAAATATTACATTATTTGCAAAATTAATTAATAATTGCTTAACACTTTTATAAAATTATATCATTTTTATTGATTAATGAATGGTATTTAAGAAAGACTCAAGTTTTTCAAAATCAATTTGATCATGAACATCACTTTTTCTTTCTATATAAATTATCTTATTATTCTCATCAATAATAATGATACCTCTATTTAGTAGGAATAATTCATCAATTAAAAAACCTGATTTCTTTCCAAATTCCCTATCTTTATAGTCGCTAAATGCCTTAATATTATTAACGTTATGGGAACCACATCATACCTTTAGTGCTGTTGGCAAATCTAATGATATTGCTGCAAAGTCAAATTGTGGATATTTTTTTGCGATTTCATTCATTGATTTTGTTTGGAAATCACAAACACTTGTATTAATTGATGGAAATACGGAAAGAATTGTTGTTTTTTTAATATTTCCAAAATCAATTTCATTAAAATCAGTATCAATAACTTTAAATTTAAGTTTCTTTCCTAATTCTATTTTATCTCCAATTAGATTTCAATCTTTGTCTTTAAATTTCGTTTTCATAATTAACCACCTTTTTAAATTAAATTTTACATTTAAAAATCATTATTTTTAGAAATATCTGTTATTTTTTAAAAACAAAAAAAATATATATGAATGTAATTCATAATATATTTAAACTATGTAAATGACTAAAACTATTTTTTATCAGTTTGTTTATTATCATTGGTTGGTGTAGGTTTAGGAGCTCTAATTGATTGTGTTCCTTCTTGTGATCTTATCGATTGTGTTCCTTCTTGTGCAGGAGTAGGTTTAGTAACAACTGGTTGACCTGATGTTGTTGGTTGACCTGGTTTAGTAATTGGTACTGGTTGACCTGGTTTAACTGGTGTAGTTGGTTGTCCTGGTTTAATAGGTGTAGTTGGTTGTCCTGGTTTAATAGGTGTAGTTGGTTGTCCTGGTTTA
>JBOFVX010000049.1:0-9038 GCA_051653325.1 Metamycoplasmataceae bacterium | reverse complement strand
ATCGTTAATCAAGTATCTAAATGCATTAAGTTTTTTTTCTTAGGAACATTTATTGCAATTATTGTTTCGAATGAATTGTCTTTTCTAGATTTCAACATATTAGCAATATGTTCTATTTCCTCAATTTCAGTCCTTTCTGATACACCAATAACTACCGTTTTAGAATTATATATAAAGACATCTCCACCTTCAATAGTATGTTCATCATTCCTACTTGAATATCTATGAACATCCTTATAATCAGGGTGATTCTTAAAAATGAATTCTGAAAAAATCGTTTCTCTTTGACGAGTTTTATACTTCATTTTATGAACTGTGACTCCACTACCCATTGATGCAAAAGGATCTCTTGTGAAATATAAATTAGGCATTGGATCAACAATTAGTTCATATTCATATTCTATATTCAGTTCTTTAGAAGTAATTGCAGACATCAAGAGAGATATTAATTCCTTTGTGTTGCTCTTGCTCAATATGTAATCTTTAATTTTCTTACGTATTTCAGAATTAGGAATTTTTGGTTGAACTTCATCAAGTCATGTTTCAATAAATTCATTTCTTGCCACCTTTGAAGTCATATCATATGTTTCAGAAATTAAATCCACTAATTGAATAACCTCTACACCTTCTTTTTCAAGGATCTTTATGAATGCTCTATGTTCCTCTCGAGCTTGTTTGGGTTCTAGAACTGCTGAAAATAGCAATTCATCTAATCTTTCTGGTGAAATATACTCTATTTCTTTGCCAGGAGTGTGAACAAGTACTTTTCGCAAATTACCTATTTCACTATAAGTGTTAATTGACTTGATAATTGGATTCACCTTTCTGAAATAATTTGAAATATAGAAAATAAAATACAATTTAAAAATTTTATATATTTTTAATTATACTCCTACATAATTTTAAAAAAGGGAAAGCTTGTTATTTTTTTCAAACTTTTTAAAATAAGGGAAATGAGCCATTTTAATAATTCTCTGATTTGAATTTTTTTCCTCACAAATCATTAATAGTAGAATCACTTAAATCTAAGTTATTATAAAGAATTTGGTATAAACATTTGACAATAGGTAAATCAAGTTTTTCTCTTATTCTAATTTTTTCAACAATTTTAATGGCATTAATTCCTTCAAGTGTCATTGATGAAGCAAGTGCTTTCTCTTTATCTCTAACAAATAAACGACCAAAAGTATAATTTCTAGATAAATCAGACATTGATGTTAAAATTAAATCTCCAAGTCCTGTTAAACCCATTATTGTTTCGGGTTTTCCACCTAGATATTTATTAAAAATAGAAAGTTCATGAACTCCTCTTGTAATAAATGCAGCAGTTGTATTGATTTTGAATCCATACTCTGTTAACATTCCGGAAGCAATTGCTAAAATATTTTTATAAATTCCACCAGCTTCAGCACCAATAACATCTGTTTGTGTATAAATTCTAAAATAAGAATTAGAAAACATTTGTTGAACTTCTTCACATAATTCTAGTGAACTTGAAACTGAAGCAACCGTAGTAAAACCTTTTTTTACCATTTCTTCTGCATAAGAAGGACCTAAAATACTTACCACACCTCTAATGTTAGAAATACCTTTCATTTCTTTATCAATTCCTTTGTGCAAACCAATATCAGTCCCTGGATAGAAACCTTTTGATCCACTAATAATTAATGCTTCAGAATTTATATTTTCTTTTATCTCCTTAAGAATATTTGGAATAACGATTGAGGGTAGAGCTAAAGTAATATATTTAGCACCATCAATTGCTTCTTTAAGATTATTAGTAGTCTTTACTGGATATATTACTTCATTATTTTTAAAATATTTAGTATTCTTTCCAACTTTTAGTTCAGATAATTCTTGTTCATCAATACCATAAACAATTAAATTTTTGAAATTTGAATCCTGTAGAATATTAGAAAAAGCAGTAGCAAGAGCGCCAGACCCTATTATAGCTATTTTACTATCTTTATCTATTGAGTTCATTTTAATCCTTTATTTCAAATTTAAAAAAATAAATATCCATTTAGATAGATATTTATTAATATTTTATCACTAGTTTTCTGATTGCTCTCCACTTTCCTTAAAGTTTTCAAAGAAACTTCTTGGATCTGGTAAATCGAATTTTGAATTTTCTTCAAATTTAGAACCTGTTCCAGCTGGAATTTTATGACCTAAAATGATGTTTTCTTTTAGCCCTTCAAGTCTATCAATTTGATTTGAAATAGCTGAGTGAACTAAAATTTTCGCAGTCTCTTGATATGAAGCAGCAGCTAGGAACGAATCTGATAATAATGGGGTTTGTTTTGCTCCTTTAATAACAACTACACCAAATGCTGGTTTTTTACCTTGAGTAAGTAGTTTTGCATTTATTTTTTGGTATGTTAAAATGTCTTCAATTCCACCAACAAAGAAGTCAGAATCACCAGGATCGGTAATAATAATTTTAGACAACATTTGACGAATAATTATTTCAATATATTTATCACTAATAGAGATACCTTGCATACGGTACAATCTTTGAATTTCTTTTAAGATATAGTTTTGAACACCTCTAGCATTTGTTAATCTTAATAGATCTCTTAGAATAATTGGTCCTTCAGTAATTTTTTGACCAGGAGTAACTTTATCTCCAACTTTTACACGTTTCTTAGAGTTGGCCGATATTTCGATTGATTTTATGCCAATTCTACCGTCGGATTTCTCATATGAAATTTCAATTATTTCACCAACATTAGTTTGTTTAATAGATTTAATTTCACCAGTTTTGTTTGAAATAATCGCTGGACGACCTCATGGTTTTTCATAAGCATCAATTAGTTCAATAAGTCTAGTGAAACCACCTGTAATATCCTCGACTCCGGCAACTCCTCCTGTATGGAAAGTACGCATTGTTAATTGTGTTCCAGGTTCACCAATAGATTGAGCAGCAATAATTCCAACTGCTTCACCGATATTAACAACTCTATTTGTTGCAAGATCTTTACCATAACAAACTTTACATACACCATTAATTGTGTGACATCCAAGTGTTGTTCTTAAATCAACTTCAGTAATTTTTGCTTTAATAATTTTGTCGGCAATTTCAGGAGTAATCAATGTTCTTTTATCAATGATCATTTTACCAGCAGAATCAAAAATTGGAGAGTTTGTATAACGTCCTTCAATTCTTTCCTCTAAATCCACAATAGTTGTTTTTGTTTTGGTGTCAATAATAGATTTAGATAAATATCCAAAATCAGAACCACAATCTTCTTCCCTAACAACAATATTCTGAGCAACATCAACCAAACGACGAGTTAAGTAACCTGATTTAGCTGTGTTAAGAGCAGTATCAGTTAGTCCTTTACGAGCACCATGTGTTGAAGAATAAAACTCATATGCTGTTAAACCTTCAAGGAATGATGATTTAACTGGAACTTCAACTGTTGAACGAACTTCACGTTCATTTGTAGCATCAACTTTTGTTTGCTTTGTATTATTGGCCATTAATCCACGAATACCAGCAAGTTGAACTAAGTTTGATACATTTCCACGAGCTCCTGATTTAATCATCATGTTAATAGAATTGTTTGTTTCATTTGAAAAAACATCTTCTAAATTGTTTTGAATATCCTCTTTAATTTTAGTTCATTTCTGGTTAGATAAACGATATCTTTCATCATCTGTCACAAGACCCATTTGGTATTTTTCCTTAAGAATATCAGTATATTTTTCACCTTCAGAAATCTTTTCTTTTCTATTAGTAGAAATTAGAATATCACTAAATGAAATAGTAACACCTGATTTTGTTGAATATTTAAATCCTAATTCTTTAATTCTATCCAAGATCATTGCAACTTGGTTTGTATAATTAAATCAAACACGGTTTAATAATTTTGTTCTTTCGTGTGCTTCTAAAGTACGGTCAACATTTTCATTTTTAATCATGATTTCTTTTTGCAAAATAGTGAATTGTTCATTTAAAATATCAGCAAAAATTGTTCCATGAACTGAACCTAATTCTTTTCCATTAAGATCTTTTAATTTAGAAAATTCTAAATTCATTGATGCTAAATTACCTTTGTTAACAATTTTAATTAATTTTGCAACTTCTCTTATGGATGTGTTTACAAAGTATTTATCAAAAACACTTCTTATAATTTTTGCAATATCTTTTTTAGTTAAAGGATTATTGATTGGTAAAGAATCAATTTTCTCCTTGATGTTTTCACCATAAGGCAAGTAATACTTATTATTTTTACCAATTAGTGAATCCTTTGAATTATCAAAAATGAATGGAAAATGTTTTGGTAAAGAGTCATTAAGAATGAATTTCCCAACTGTCGAAATCGCATAACCTTTATCCTGTTTAAAATCATTTGTAGTTTTAATTTTTGAATAGGGCATTGCAATTCTTGCATGTAATGAGACAACATTATTTTCGTATGCAAGTTTCATTGAGTTAAAGTCAGGGAAGAACTTACCTTCACCTTTAGCACCTTTTTTCTCAGTAGTTAAATAATATAAACCAAGAATCATATCTTGTGAAGGGTTAATGATTGGTTCACCGTCTTTTGGTCCTAGAATATTTCTGTTAGCAAAAATAAGTTCTCTTGCTTCTTGAACTGCTTTATCAGATATTGGGACATGAACTGCCATTTGATCACCATCAAAGTCAGCATTGAAGGCTGTTGTTACAAGTGGGTGAAGTTTAATAGCTCTTCCACGAATTAGAACAGGTTCAAAAGCTTGGATTGATAAACGGTGAAGTGTTGGAGCACGATTTAATAGAATAGGTCTATCTTTAATTACTTTAGCAACATGTGCTCAAATTCTAGGATCTAATTCTTCAATAAGTTTTTTAGCACCCTTAATTGTTGTATTAATATCTTTAGCAATTAATTCTCTAACGATTCACGGCTCAAATAATTTCGCAGCCATTTCACGAGGAATACCGGCTTGATGCATTTTTAAATTTGGACCCACAACAATAACTGAACGACCCGAATAATCAACACGTTTTCCAAGTAGGTTTTGTCTAAATCTTCCTTTTTTACCTGTTAAAGCATCAGAAATAGATTTTAAAGGACGATTGTCTTTTGAAACAATTGGAGATGGTGTTCTTCTTTGATTATCAATTAAAGCATCAACAGCTTCTTGAATCATTCTAAGCTCATTTTGAACAATTAAAATTGGAGCATCAGTTTCTTGTCATTTTTTTAGACGATTATTTCTAATAATAATACGACGATATAACTCATTAACATCACTTGTTGAGTGACGTCCACCATCTAATTGAATTAATGGACGTAAATCGGCAGGAATAATTGGCAGATTATAAATCAACATATTTTTTGGATCCTGACCTGAACTAATAAATGAATTAATGATTTTCAACCTTTTATAAAGTTTTTCTCTTGTTTGGATTTTAGTTGTAAGAGCTTTTTCTCCTTTATTTACAATTGCATTAATTTCATCAATTTCATTTTTGACTTCAGCTTTTACTTCTTGTAGATTGAAATTTTCTAGTAAGTATTCAAAAGCTTTAGCACCTGTATCAATTTTAGCATCTGAAAATTCTTCAATTATTTCATTAAGTTCATAGAAATCAATTCCATAATCTTTTCCCATTTTCGATGAAGCTCTATCTTCTAATTCACTAATTGCACTTGATATTTCTCTAAATTCTGAAGAATCTGGTTTAAAGTTAAGTCTAATTTCTTCTAATGCTTGACGGTAAATATAAGCAGCTTCATTAATTTCAATAATTAAATTTTCAGGTAATGCTTTAATCCCACCTGATTTTAGAACAATATGTGATTTATAGTAAATAACACCTTCAATAGCTCCTCTTGAATGAATCTTATTTGATCCTCCGACTTTTAAACCTAGTAATTTAGATAAAATTGAATTATCAACTTTAAAAAATCAAAAGTGTAAGACAGGTGAATTCAGTTTAACATGACCCATTCTACTTCTACGTGAAATTTTAGGCAATATTTCGGGTTTTAATTCTTTACATAAATCTGTGTTTTCACAAAATGTGTTTTCATTCGATTTTTTATATTTCTTAGAACAAATTGCACATTTATAATCAGTTGTAGGCCCAAAAATTAATTCATCAAATAAACCCCCTGCTTCAGGCTTATATGATTTATAGTTGATTGTTTCTGGCTTAGTAACTTCACCATGACTTCATTCTAATACATCCAACGGTGTAGCTAATGAAAGAGAGATATTTTTAATTTTATTTTGCTCAATTGAAGCATATTTTCTTGATAATGGCATATATTATTTATCTCCTTCTTCGATATCATTTTCGTAAATTTCTAATTTAATTCCAAGACCTCTAAGTTCATATGCTAGAACATTAAATGATTCAGGAGTACCTGGTGTAGGTAAAGGTGTATTTGTTGCTAGAGCATTATATAATTTATTTCTACCTTGAATATTATCAGATTTATAAGTTAATAATTCTTGTAGAATCATTGTTGCTCCATATGATTCAATAGCTCAAGTTTCCATCTCTCCAAACCTTTGACCACCATTTTGAGATTTACCCCCAAGCGGTTGTTGTGTTATTAGTGAATATGGACCGATACTACGAGCATGCATTTTGTCATCTACCATGTGAGAAAGTTTAAGCATATACATTACACCAACAGAAATATCGTTATCAATTACTTCTCCATCAATTGGATTAAATAATTTTTGTTTTCCGGTTATTGAAACTTTTGCTTCAGCTAATGCTTCATGAATATCTTCCTTCTTAACTCCATCAAATACTGGTGAAACAAATTTAACGTTCAATGCTCTACCTGCCATCCCTAGGTGCAATTCAAGGATTTGTCCTAAATTCATACGAGAAGGCACACCTTGTGGATTTAATAAAATATCTACTGTGGTACCATCTTCTAAATGCGGCATATCTTCTTCAGGTAAAATGATTGAAATAACACCTTTATTACCATGACGACCAGACATCTTGTCACCAACTTTAATTTTTCTCTTTTGAGCAATTAAAACTTTAATGATTTTATCAACACCATCTTCCAATAGATCCCCTTGATCTCTTGAAAGAACTTGAACATCAATAACTGTTCCAGCCTGACCATGCTTTACTTTTAGAGATGTATCAAGGAAACTTGAATCACGATGACCAAAAATAGCAGCCATCAGCTTCTCTTCAGGAGTTGGGTTGTGTTCACCTTTTGGAGAAATTCTACCAACAAGAATGTCACCAACACCAACTTCAGATCCAATAACTACAATTCCATTTTCATCTAAAAATCTTTTCGAAGCTGCTGAAGTATTAGGTATTTCATATGTTAATTGGTCTTCACCAGCTTTTGCTTTACGAAATTGAATAGTTTGTTCTTCAATATGAATAGAAGTAAAGACATCATCCTTTACCAATCTTTCATTAATAATAATGGCATCTTCATAGTTATAGCCATTTCATGTAGAGAAAGCAACCAGAACATTTTTACCAAGTGCCATTTCACCATCTTTAAATGATGATGAGTCAGTTAGAATTTGACCTTCTTTAACATTTTGTCCCAATTTAACAATTGGAGTTTGGTTGATAATTGTTCCTTGGTTAGATTTTTGGAAAGTTCTTAAAGGGTAAGAAATAACATCTTTATTTTCATTTGATTTAATCTTAATCTTTGTTGAATCAACATAAATAACTTCACCAGCTTTTTTAGCCTTTAAATTAGTAGCAGAGTATTTAGCGATTTCAGCCTCAATACCCGTTCCAACAATTGGGGCTTCAGCTTTTAATAATGGAACTGCTTGACGTTGCATGTTAGAACCCATAAGTGCACGGTTAGCATCATCATTTTCCAAGAATGGAATCGCTGCAGCGGCAATCGAAGTCATTTGTTTTGAAGAAACATCAATAAAATCAACAGCATTAGGTCCAACAATAATAAAATCATTATCTTTTCTAACTGTAATTTGTTCATCTATTAATTGATTTGAATCATTAATATTAATTGATGATTGAGCAAATGTATATCCTTGTTCATCAATAGCTGTTAGATAAATTGGCTCTTTATAATCAACAACGCCATTAGTCACCCTAAAATAAGGAGTTTTTAAAAATCCATATTCATCAATAATTGCATAAGTTGCCAAGTTAAGGATAAGTCCGATGTTTGGTCCCTCAGGTGTTTCTATAGGACAAATTCTTCCATAATGAGTCGGATGAACATCACGAACTTCAAACTGAGCTGTGTCTCTATTAAGACCTCCAGGCCCTAATGAAGTAACACGTCTTTTGTTAGAGATTTCTCCAAGTGGATTAATTTGATCCATAAATTGAGAAAGTTTAGATGAGTTAAAGAATGTTTTAAATTGATTATAAACTGGCTTATTATTTGTAACGTTTTTAGGAGTTACCTTCTCGATTTCTTTTGAAGACATTCTTTCTTTGGCATTTTTTTCAAGTTTAGTTAAACCAATTTTAAATTGGTTTTGTAATAATTCTCCAACAAGAACCACTCTTTTATTAACTAATGAATCTGGATCATCATCTTGACCAATATTTTGAATTAAATTAAAGTAATATGAAACAACAGCAATAATATCCGGAACTAATAAATTTAATTCTGTTGCAGTAGGGTCGTTACCAATAATTGTAATTGGTTCAGCACCATTTACTTTTGCTTCTTTTTCATTTTGGAAAACTCTAACCATCGTGATTTTAATTCTCTTTTTAAGTTTTGGATAATCCTCAATTAGTTTTCCATAAACTTTTTCAGAAATATCAGGAATCTTAGTCATTTTTAGAACGTCATCCATGAACAACTGATCAACTTTTTTAGCATCATTCATAGTGAACTTATGACCTTTTTTAAAGACTACTTGACCTTCTTTATATTCACCGTTATCTTTTTCGGCAATTAAATCCTCTGCAAGAATTTTATTGTTAATTCTATTTTGTAAATTTAGTTTACGATTAATAGTATATCTACCTGTTTTTGATAAATTATATCTACGGTTATTAAATAAAAGATTAGGAAATAAATTGGCTGTAGATTCAGCAGTAACCC
>JBOFVX010000048.1:0-1741 GCA_051653325.1 Metamycoplasmataceae bacterium | reverse complement strand
ATATAGAATTGACTTTCTAAATGATCACCTTAGACAAGTTCAAAAGGCAATTGATGAAGGTGTCAACTTTATTGGTTATTCTGCATGAACATATTGTGATATTTTTTCACCATCAGGTGGATATAGAAAGAAATATGGTCTTGTAGGTGTTGATTTTGATGATCCAAATTTTGGTCGATTCCCTAAATCTTCAATGTATTGATATAAAGATGTCATTAAAAATCTATCTACTTTTGAACCAAGTAAAATTGATTACAAAAAATATCAGGAAGAAGCAAAATCTAGTCTGAAAAATAAAGTAGAATTATGAAACAAATAATTTAAGATTATTAAATTTATAAAAAGTAGTTTTATATATTTTGTTAGTTTTTACAAAATAACTTTTAATTTTAAATGATAGACTAATTTAATTTATAATTTATAATGGTTAAAAAATCAGTAAGAAGGCAAAAAATGAAGAAATTCCCCAAAAATTTTATCTTTTCTACTTCAACTGCTGCCTTTCAAATTGAAGGCGGTAGACTTGAAGGTGGAAGGACACACTCGAATTGAGATAAGTTTACTATAGAAAATTATCATATTCCGAAACCAGGATCTCCTGAAAGAGAAATTGACTCTATTAAGGATGCGGCAGATTACTACCACAAATATAAATTAGATTCTGAAATTATGAAGGAAATGGGTGTTAATGGATTTGCTTATAACATGGATTGAGCAAGAATCTTCCCTGATGATTCAGGTATTCCTAATGAAGAAGGTATAAGATTCTATCAAGATGCATTTAGATCCTTGTTGGATAATGGTATTAAGCCAATCCCTATTTTATATCATTGAGACACACCACTTTGATTAGAAAGGCAAGGCGGAACATCCTCTAGAGTATTTTTAGATGCATATAGAATATTTGCAAGAACAATATTTCAAAGATTGGGACAATATTCTGATATTTGATATGTTAGTGATGAAAACTCGATGTATACACTTCAGGGTTATTATGGTAATTATATGGCTCCAGCCAAAAATGATGAAAAGGAATTTTGAAAAGCCAATTATTATCTTGCAATTTCAGGTGCTATTGGTAAAGTTGAATTTGATAAAGCTATTAAAGATGGTTTCCTTAAAAAAGGTTCAATATTAGGTATTGATCATGTTTGAACTCCGCCAATCCCTTATGATAAAAATGATATGGATGACATAAAAGCATGTGAAATTTTCAATGAGTATAATCTTCATCTATTCCTTGACCCTAACATGTTAGGTGAATTCCCGAAATGTTTTTGAGATGCTGTTTCAAAATTTGAACTGGATGATATGATTCAAAATTCTGACTTAAGATTGTTGGCAAATAATACTTTAGATTTAGTGGGTTGAAATTACTACGTACCAGCTATAATCGCTCATCCAAAAAGATTAATAGAAGGAATTAAATGATATAAAGAACCTTCCACATATATCACTAATAAAGCGCTTGTTGTTTATCCAACAACTGAAAAATATACCGATTGAGGTTGATTAATTAAGCCTGAACATTTATCTGTAAGTTCTCATGAATTATGAGAAAGATATGAAAAACCATTAATGATTATAGAAAATGGATTAGGTTATTTTGATAAAAAAGTTAATGGAACTGTTCATGACACATATAGAATTGACTTTCTAAATGATCACCTTAGACAAGTTCAAAAGGCAATTGATGAAGGTGTCAACTTTATTGGTTATTCTGCATGAACATATTGTGATA
>JBOFVX010000047.1:0-7326 GCA_051653325.1 Metamycoplasmataceae bacterium | reverse complement strand
ATATAGAATTGACTTTCTAAATGATCACCTTAGACAAGTTCAAAAGGCAATTGATGAAGGTGTCAACTTTATTGGTTATTCTGCATGAACATATTGTGATATTTTTTCACCATCAGGTGGATATAGAAAGAAATATGGTTTTGTAGGTGTTGATTTTGATGATCCAAATTTTGGTCGATTCCCAAAATCATCTATGTATTGATATAAAGATGTCATTAAAAATTTATCTACTTTTGAACCAAACAAAATTAATTATAAAAAATATCAAACAGAAGCAAAGGCTAGTTTAAAAAGTAAAAAAGAATTGTGAAACAAATAATTTATTTGGTATAAAAATAGTTTTATTTGTTGAAAAAAGATAATGTAAATATATAATTTTAAATGTTTCTTTATTACTAAGAAGCATTTTATAAATTCAGAAAGTAGTAAATAATATGATTAAATATAAAAGAATATTCATGATAGTCACTGACTCTCTTGGAATAGGTGAAGATAGTAAGCAAGAATCATTTGGAGACAAAGGGGCAAATACATTGTTCCACGTTTCTGAAAAGGTTAAACTTGAAATACCAACATGAAAAAAGTTAGGAATTGGCTCAATTGCTAAATTGCATGAACAAGGAAAACAAACTTCACAGTTAGCTTACACGGCTGCCGTTGAAGAAATATCTAATGGTAAGGATACATTAATAGGTCATTGAGAAATGATGGGTAGTGAAACGAAAATACCTTTTCCAAATTTTGTGGAGAATGGATTTCCTCAAGAACTTATTGATAAATTATCGAAAGCTTTTGATGGGAAGAAAATCATCGGAAACGTTGCAGCTAGTGGAACAGTTATTTTGGATGAACTTGGACAAAAACAAATTGACACAGATTCTGTTCTTATTTATACATCCGAAGATTCTACATTACAAATATGTGGACATGAAGAATATATGGGGTTAGATAATTTATATCGCTATTCTTTAGCAGCAAGAGAGATATGTTCTTCAAGACCGGAGTGAAATGTTGCAAGAATTATTGCAAGACCTTATGTGGGTTCGAATGGCAAATGAAAAAGAACTTTCAATAGACATGACTACTCAGTTATGCCACCTAAAAAAAACATATTAACTTCTCTAATTGAAAAAGGTGTTAAGGTAATAAGTATTGGTAAAATTAATGATATTTTTTCTGGTCAAGGAATAAGTGAGCATCATAAATCTGCAGGAGATGAAAATGGTATGGATATCTTAATCGATTTAGCAACAAAAAACACATCAAATGAATTCATATTTTTAAATCTAGTTCAATTCGATTCGGATTTTGGACATAGAAGAGATGTCGAAGGTTATGGAAATAATATCAATAAATTTGATATTAAACTTGCAAAATTAATTAATGCAATGAAAGAGGATGATTTATTATTAATTACTTCTGATCATGGTAATGACCCTACTTATAAAGGTACAAATCACACAAGAGAATTATTACCTGCTACTATTTTTTCAAAATCATTTAAATCTAAACCAAAAAGATTACCTGATTTCAATGGATTATCTACTATAGGAAATATCGTAGCTCGAAATTTCAATGTTAAGATTTCCCCATTGGGTGATGACATATTTGATCTTATAAAATAAAATAATTGTAAATATTCTGAATTCATAATAGTTGTTTAATTGTAACAATTATTATGAATTTTTTCTTTCGTCAATTTCTCCATTTACTTCATCTTCTATTTGATCAATATCTTTCTCATGTTCATCATAAACTTCATTAACATAGTGATCTTCTTCATAATGAACTTCATCTGAATCCACCTCATTAATTAATTCATCAAGATCAACATTCTTAGCTTTAGTTTTCTTAGGTCTAACTCTCTTCTCTGGGAGTTGTAAGTGTTCAGCAATGTATTCAATTTCCTCAGATACAATAGTTTCGTTTTCTAATAATGAGGTTTTTATTAATTCCAATAAAGTCATATTATCTTTAATAACTTCATATGCTACTTTTTGAGCAGCTTCAATAATTCCTCTAATTTCAGTATCAATTTCTAAAGCTACCGAATCTGAGAACGATTTATTCTTTCCATAATCTCTACCTAAAAATGGGCTTCCTGTAGCTTCTTCATATTTAATTGGACCAAGAGTTTCAGACATACCTCATTCAGTAACCATTCGTCTTGCTATTTCAGTAGCTTTAGAGATATCGTCACTAGCACCGTTAGAAATAGATTCTTTTCCATATATTATCTCTTCAGCTGCTCTACCACCCATAAATGATTTAATTGATGCTTCAAGATCAGATTTTGAAGAATAATATTTTTCTTTTTCTGGAATCATTAAATTATAACCACCAGCTTCACCACGTGGAATAATAGTAATTTTCTGAACTTTATTTCCGCCAGGGATTTTAAGTCCAACAACAGCATGACCAGCTTCATGATATGCAACCATTTCTAATTCTTCTTTTGAAATAGTTCTATTTTTCTTTGCAGGACCTGACATAACTCTATCGATGGCTTCATCAATTTGTTCAATTGTTATAACACCTGTATTTTCTCTTACTGATAATAATGATGCTTCATTTATAACATTTTCAAGTTGAGCTCCTGAATATCCAGGTGTTCTTTTAGCAATCCCTCTGAATGAAATAGATTTATCCATTCTTTTACCTTTGGCATGTAATCTTAAAATAGCCTCACGTTCTTTAATGTCAGGTAAACCTACCGTTATTATTCTATCGAATCTTCCAGGTCTTAATAAAGCAGGATCCAAAACATCAGGACGGTTTGTAGCGGCCATTACTAATAATCCACCATTTTCTGTAATTCCATCCATTTCAACAAGTAATTGATTAAGAGTTTGCTCTCTTTCATCATTTCCTCCACCCATTCCGGCACCACGACTTCTACCAACAGCATCTAATTCATCAATAAAGATAATAGCAGGACTATTCTTTCTTGCCTCCTTAAACATTTCACGAACCCTCTTTGCTCCAACACCAACAAACATTTCAACGAAATTTGATGCAGATATAAAATAGAAAGGAACATTTGCTTCACCAGCAGTAGCTTTTGCAACAAGAGTCTTACCTGTACCTGGAGGACCACCTAACAATATTCCTTTTGGAATTCTTGCCCCAGCATTAGAATATTTTTTTGGATTTTTTAAATAATCAACTAATTCAGAGACCTCTTCTTTAACTTCTATATTTCCAGCGATATCACTGAATTTTTTATTAGATTTTATTTTTTCAGCTTGGTTCTTACCAGGATTAAACATTCCTCCTCCAGAACCTTTCATTTGTGATCTATAAATAAAGAAAGAAACAATTAGAAGAAGTAAGATTGGCCCAAATTGGAATAAAAATTGAACAAAAACGTTTTGTTGAGGAACGGCCATTCCTTGATAAATTCCGTTTGATCCAAATCCGTTTGCAATTGCAAGCATTCATTGATCATTTGTTAATGGTGATTCTGCTGAAGTTAGCCCAATCAAATAAGTGTTAGTTGTAATATTTCCATTAATATTTTGAACAAAGACGACTTCCATTAGTCTTTGATAGTCAATTACAGTAATAGAGGAAAAATATATTCCATCATCCGTACTTGCAGCGGCTAATTCATATTTCTCTCAAAATTCACTTAATGATAATCTAGTTCCAGTTGTATTAAAAATACTAAAAATAAAAAAACCAAATAAAGCAATTAAGATTATTATTGAAACAATTAAAAAAAGATTCTTCTTTTTTGGTGCATTGCCTTTTTTATCTTCATTCATATTTCCTCTTTTTATTATTAATATAATAGTTGGTTATTAATTTTTATATTTAATTATAATTGATTTTTATTTAATAATAACATTATTATTAGTTTTAATAAGCTTCCTACTGTCAGACAGCATAAAAACATTATTTTCATTTTTTGCCATTAAAAATGATTTAATCGATTTCAATATATGAGAATTAATGTTGATTCCATCTATATTTTCAATTAATAATTTAAAGATTAAGTCATTAGAAAAATCTTCATTCTTTTTTAGAAAATCTATATTAAAATCATTGGATTTCCATTCAATATATTTTTTTATTATCTTGATCTTCCTAATTCCTTTAGCAACATTAATATATTCAAAAGACTTGAAAAGAATTTCCTTTTCCAAAATATGTTTTTGATTTAACGAGATTCTAATTTTATTTCTTTCATATTTATCTGTAAAATTTGATGAATCATCATTATAAGGAATTTTCTTTTCCTTTGATAACTCATAAATTTCAGATTTTCAATATTTGAAAATAAGTGGTCTATTAACATTCATACCATAAACAACATTATTCATACTTATCCCATATGAATAAGGATTTCTACCGGATTTTCATTGCATTATTGAAGTTTCTAGAAAATCATCTTTATGATGAGCCGTAATTAATTCACTGCAGTTATATTGATCATAAATTTCTTTGAAGAAATGATATCTTTTATCTCTTGCTCATGTTTGAAAGTTTCCATTATGCTTCTCTTTAATTGAATATATTTCTAATTCTAAATTATTTTTCTGACAAAAGTTTCTAACAATTTCTAGATCAATTTCAACATCATCTCTTAGATTGTAATTAACATGAGCAACAATAATATTTTCATTTTTTAATTCATTCAATAAAAACATTGAATCAACCCCACCACTCACAGCAACAAGTTTTCTATTGTTTTGATTTCCCATTAAAATTATTTATTATTATTCTTATATCATTATAAACGAAACTAGTAGAAATTTTTGCTGCTTCAATCTTTACTTTATTTAGCACTGCCATATCAGCTTTAGGAATATTATTTAGAACATATTTGGAAACGGCACTATCATTTTTAGGCCTACCAATACCAATTTTTAGCCTCTTAATTTCATCAGTTTTTAAATTGTTAATAATACTTTTCATACCATTATGACCACCATCTGAGCCAAATGCTTTTATTTTAGCTTTACCAACTTCTAAATCAATATCATCATAAATAATAAGAATGTCTTCAATTTTTATTTTGTAAAAATTAACTAAATCTCTAACAAAAACACCACTATTGTTCATATATGTCATAGGTTTAGCAATGATTACATCTTTATTCATAAAAAAAACACCACCAAATTTACTGATGTTTAAAGTTACATTGTATTCTTTACAAATTAAATCAACAATTTGGAAACCAATATTGTGTCTAGTGTTATTGTATTCCTCGCCAGGATTGCCCAAACCAACTATAACTTTCATATTTTTAATTATACAATTTTTATTATGATAAAAATTTTAAAATATTACCTATTCTTTGGGAATCATGATCATTTTTAATACATGCTTCTATTGCTTTGCTTTCACCAAAAATAATTAGGTTTTCTGCGGCCCTTGTTATCGCTGTATAAAGAAGTTTTTTGCTTAGTAAAGCAAAGTGAGAATAATACATAACCAAGATAATATTTTTCGCTTCACTACCTTGAAATTTATGGATTGAAATAGCATATGCCAGTTTAATGTTTTTTAAGAAATTTGTTTGATTGTATTTAATAATTTTTCCATCCTCAAATTCAACCGTGACTTCATTGTTTGAATTAAATTGACTTATGAAACCAATTTCACCATTGAAAACATTCGCATCATTATCATTCTCAATTTGAATAACTTTATCTCCAATATAAAATTTATTATTCTTTATTTCAACACCTTTCTTTCCCTTTGAATATTTTTCTTGAATTAAAATATTTAATTTATCTATTCCACATTCACCTGAATACATTGGAATTAGTATCTGGTAATCATTCAGATTTATTTCGTGTTTTATATAATAATCAATCTTTTCAATTATTTTATTTTTAGCTACTTTTTCACTCTCCTCAATAAAAACACACTCTTTACCATTAAAATAAGGCATTCTATTATTATTAACAGACAATGCAACATTGATTATTTCCGATCCATGTTCTTGTCGATATATCTTTTCAAGTAAAAATGTTTTAAATTTTTTGGATTCTATAAAGTCATTAAGCAAATAACCTGCACCAATGGATGGTAATTGATTCTTATCACCTATCAGTATTATTCGTTCTAGAAATGGACAACCAATTAAGAGTGAATAAAAGAGATTAATATTAATCATTGAAAACTCATCCACAATTAAAGTTTTAACATGTGATGGATTTTCTGCATTTATTCTAAATAAATTACTCCCTTTTTTCATACCTAAAAATGAATGAATAGTTCTAGCGGTATAACCAGTTTTTAGAAATATTTGATAAGCTGCCTTTCCAGTAGGTGCGAGAAGATTAAATGCTTTTGTCTCAATCTTTGTCAAACATTTAACAAATTTATCGACTAAAGTAGTTTTCCCAGTTCCTGGATATCCTGAAATAATTGTTACGGGATTATTTAATGCATAAATTAATGCCTCATTTTGAATTTTATCAATCCCTTTATTATCTATGTCATTATTAAAGGGTGATAATTTACTACTATTTAATTCAATTAATCTTCTTGCAATGTAAGCTTCCTTCTCAACGATTGAATTTGAAGCCACGGATCTTTTATTGTCTGATAAGATTAATAAACCTTGTCCAACCAATCTTTTGATAGAATTCAAAAAATCCTCTTTTTTCATTCCGAATGTTTTTGCAATAGAAAAATATAAATCTTTTATTACAAAAATTGTTGAGCCTGTTGAAAACGATAGATTTATTAATGATCAATTAATATATTTATCAAATCGAATATCATTTGAGAATCCTTTCAAAAATATCTCAGCAATATTATCAACATCAAAAAAATTAATATTCTCTTCTCAATCTAAAACCGAATAAATATTAGTTTCTAAAAAATTAAGTAACTCTTCATCCTTGTATTCTTTTTCTATTAAATATAATAAACGCATTGACAGATTATTTCTTGTGAATATTTCTTGAATCCTATGATATGACTTTTGACTGTTTATTTGCTCGACTAATAAATTAATTTTCTTTTCGGACATTATTTTTTTTAATTCCTCCAAATAATTTTCTGGATTATTTAAAAATTCAATTCCTAAATCATTGATAATTTTAGTAGCAGTTGATTTAGTGATGTTCTTAAATTTTTTTGAAGATAAATAATCAATAGCTGCTTCATTTGAATCGATGATATTTTCTTCAATCGAAACTAGCTCAAAACTATCTTGGTATTTATTACTTTTAGAATTAACAATATTAACTATACATTTTTTGTTAATGGCGATATTTATATTCTTAATGGAAATAACAATATTTGAATTAAAAGATAATACTTCGTTATTGTCATTTTTAGATTCAGAATCAGGTTTAAAAATTG
>JBOFVX010000046.1:0-6193 GCA_051653325.1 Metamycoplasmataceae bacterium | reverse complement strand
TTGTTGAACCATTTGAGGTTGTTGAACCATTTGAGGCTGTTGAACCATTTGAGGCTGTTGAACCATTTGAGGCTGTTGAACCATTTGAGGCTGTTGAACCATTTGAGGATGTTGAACCATTTGAGGTTGTTGAACCATTTGAGGTTGTTGAACCATTTGAGGCTGTTGAACCGTTTGAGGTTGTTGAACCATTTGAGGTTGTTGAACCATTTGAGGTTGTTGAACTATTTGAGGTTGTTGAACTATTTGAGGTTGTTGAACTATTTGAGGTTGTTGAATCTGAGAATCTAAATTATCTTGTTTAAATACTTTTCCCTTAATGGGTACATATTCATTATTATTATTAGTATTGCTAACAGGGATAGAATTATTATGGTAATTTTCGTTTGATTTTTTTTGGTTTTGAGAATCATATCAATCCTGACTTACTTTTCTTGCAATTTCTCTTATTCAGTTTTGATTTATTGGATAATTAGGATCAATATTCAATTGTTCATTTTTTTGATTATTACTAAAAATATTGGTTTTTTCAACAATTGGTTGTTGTTTAAATCTTTTTGCATTATTTATCTTTAAATTATTGTTTTTTGTTATATTTTGCTTATTTAATCTAGTTTTTTGATCGCTGGAATTTAACTGTTGATTATTATTTATTTTCATAGGAATAGTTTTATTTTTATTGATGTTTTGTTGGTCATTAAAATAATTAGGATTCTGAACAAATTTATCTATAAAATTAGTTCTAATTGACTGAGTAGGTTGATATTGACCAGTGTTTTGAAAAATTTGTTGAGGAGGTCTAATTGACTTAGTAGCCTCATATTGATTGCTATTTTGATTATTTATTTGTACAAATCTATCTTGTTGCGGGATTCTAATTGACTGAGTAGGTTGATATTGATTATTAATTGGCAATAAAGAATTATTCATCGTATTTTTAATTTCGGAAACCATGCCTATCGGTAAGAAAATAGGCTTTGCTTGCTGAATATTGCTATCATTTAAGATAATGTTCTTATTAAATCTTGAATTTATGATACAAACCTCTTTGTATATAATTATAAATGTTTTTTCTAGAATTTTAAAATTTTACAAATTATAGAATAATTGAAATTAGAAATTCAATCATCATTAAAACCATATTTATCTATAATATAATTAATGAATTTATGTATAATGATATTACCTTGTTAATTTAAGTTAATATTTTATCCCTAATCCATTTAAAGAATTGATAGAAATTTCGAGATGAAAAAATAGAAATTAGAAAAGAACAGAAATGATATTTAAAGATATAAAACAAATAAATGAAAATGTAATGAAGAGCCTTGAGGAGATGGGTTTTACTGAAGCAACTCCGATTCAAAGAGAAACTTTTAAGGTTGCCTTCGATGGCAAAGATATAATTGGTCAAGCACAAACCGGTACAGGAAAAACCGGTGCATTTGGAATTCCAATTGTTAACATGATTAATGAGGATTCATTAAGCATTGAACATTTAATTATTGCTCCTACCAGAGAATTAGCTTCTCAAATTCATAAAGGTCTAAAAAATATGGGCAAATTTTCAAATGCCAAAGTTTGTTTAATTTTAGGTGGGAGTGGATATGACAAACAAGCTAGGGATCTAAAAGATAAACCTCATATTGTTGTTGCTACTCCTGGTAGAATTAATGACCTACTTAATAGTGGAAAAATTTCATTAAATAATATTAAAACATTTACACTAGATGAAGCTGATGAGTTATTAAATATTGGTTTCCAAAAAGATATTGAAAACATTATTACTTATTTACCAAAAGTAAGGCAAAATTTCTTCTTTACAGCAACTTTTAACAAGAAGACTAGGGACTTAGCAGCATTGATGACTAAGGATCCTATTAATATTAATGTTTCTGAAGGCTTAAAGTCTGCAACAACACTTACTCAGGAATTAGTAGTAGTAAGAGAGGGAAAGAAACTTTCAGTTTTAATGAAATTTCTAGAACTTTATAAACCAAAATCTGTTGTTATTTTTGGTAGGACCAAAAGAAGAGTAGATGAATTAAATGAGGCGTTAAATCAATCTGGATATTCATCGGCTGCTATTCAAGGTAATATGGAACAAAGAGAAAGAACATTTGTGATGGATAAGTTTAGAAATCATGCCAAAACAATTTTAGTTGCAACAGATGTTATGGCTAGAGGAATAGATGTCGAACATGTTGAATGAGTTGTAAATTTTGACTTACCTCAAGAAATTGAATACTACACTCATAGAATTGGTAGAGCAGGTAGAGCAGGTAGAAAAGGTTATGCTCTTTCATTGGTAAAACCCGAAGAACTTGAACATATCAAAGAAATTTGCTTTAAAACAGGTTCAGTAATTGAAGAAATTCAAATACCAAGTGATATGGAAATTAGAGATGCATGAAAAGCACATCTTTCTGAATCTTTACGTGAAATAGTTGATGCATTTAAAGAAGATGATTCTGAATATCCAACATATTTAGAAAAAGAGTTATTAAGAGACTATACCCCTGAAGAATTATCAATTTTATTAGCGAAATATATATTAGATAAGAAAACTTCTTCTGCAAAACTTACATTAACTCCAGAACCAGCAGTAGCTTCAAAAGGTAATAGAGGAAGAAATAGAAGCAATGGCCACCGTGATCGTCGTGGCGGAGGATCTAGAGGTAACTTTAATACCAATGGTGGAAATTTTGGCGGTGAAAGAAGAAGTTACTCAAGAGATCGTCAATCATCAAACGGCGAAAGAAGAACTTATGGTGGTGGAGATCGTCAATCATCAAACGGTGAAAGAAGAACTTATGGTGGAGATCGTCAATCATCAAACGGCGAAAGAAGAAGTTATAATGGAGATCGTAACAATTTTGTTAGAGAAAAAAGAAGCTATGGAGACCGCAACTCCAATTTAACACAAAACCCTGAAAAAAGACACTTTAGATCAGGTGACCGTGGTTCTTCATCTTCATATGGTGGAGAAAGAAAATCAAGAAGTGAAGAATAAAAACATATTATAATTTGATATTAATGAGGCCGGTTTGGTCCTTTTTTTTAATAAAAAAATCAAGAAATTATATTAATTATTTTAGAGTTAATTAAAAATAACCTCACTTATGGTTTTAAATTTAAATAAATATCTATAATAAATTTATTAGAGAAATTAGGAGAGTAAAATGTTAAAAAGAAATATGTTTAAAATTATAGGAAGTGCAATGGTTTTTTCTCCATTTGCACTAATTGCGTCATGCAATACAACAACAAATGTTAAAGAGGATGTTACAAAAGATATTAAGATATCGCAATTTAATATCTCATTTGCAACAGATGGTGATCCTACAGAGTCATATCAAAGATGATTTGATTTCTTATCAATTAAGAAACCGGAACAAGACACATTAGTTGCAAAGATTAGGGATGCAGTTCCTATGAGTGCTGAAGAAAAAGCTTTAGCAGAAAGAATGGCTCAAATTAGAAATATTGCTGCAATTATTCAAATTAATAGACCAGATGTTATTCTTTTAAATGAATTTAATAATGATGGTAATGGTCAAGATAAGCAAATAATGAAATTATTTCAAGATAATTTCTTATCACATCCACAAAGTATAAATAGTATTGATGGAGGAGATTTATTAGAACCTATTATTTATCCTTTCTATGAAACTTATGCTACAAATACAGGATTAAAATCTGGAATGGATTTAGACAATGATGGAATGATTGATAATAGTCCAGAGGATGCTTATGGATTTGGTTTCTATCATGGCCACTATGCTTTTGGTGTTATGTCTATGCATGAGATAGATAGAGGAAATACAAGAACATTCCAGGAGTTCAAATGAAAAGATTTACCTAATGCGAAAATCCCTAAAATCATCGAGGACAATGGTAAAATACCTCCAGGAATGCAGATTGGAGATAATTGATACACTGATGAGGAATGAAATAATTTACGTTTGAGTTCAAAAAATCATGTTGATGTACCAATAAAGGTAAAAGTAGGAAATACTGTAGAAAACATCCATTTGTTACTTTCACATCCGACACCACCTTCTTTTGAACTTGGAGGAACAGAAGCTAATTTAGAAAGAAATTTAGCTGAAGTTCAATTTTGAAATGAATATATTAACAATAATAATGCTCTTTATGATGACAATGGAGTAGCAGGAGGAATAGATGGATCAAAAGAAAAATTTGTGATTTTAGGTGATTTAAATTCTGACAACTTATTTGGTAATGCATCTGGTAAAGTTGGTCAAGGTATTAGGGCATTAACTGGATCAGAATTTGTTAATAAAAGTATTGTTGACGGTAATCTTGTTCCAAAGAGTAAGGGTGCAGAACTAGAAGTAAATACATATAATCATCCAAAACCAGAAACAAGAACAAGTGTTTTCGGCTTAAGAGTTGATTGATCATTACCATCTGCAAATCTTGATGTTATTAATTCTGGAGTTTATTGACAAGCAGAAGGTGAAAAAGGAAGATTGCTATTTAATGATTCAAGAATTGGTAGATGAGGAAATAGTAAGGAAATATCTTCCGATCATAGATTTGTTTGATCAACAATTCGTCTAACATCAAAATAATAATTCGAAAAAATAATAATTATCCTTATTAAATATTAATAAGGATTTTATTTTACAAAATTAATAAATATTTTACAAAATATGTAAAAAATGTTATTATTAGTTTATGAGTATATATCAAGAACTAAAGAAAAAAGATTTTACTGTAACTGAACTATCAGAGTATCTAGAAATCACAAGGCCAACGTTATATAAGTATTTTGAACTATATGATAACAAAAGATATAGACAAATACCTAAGGAGATTCTAAAATTTTTTAAATTATTATCGAAAAATCCTTTAATTGGAAAAAGATATTTAATTAAATATTTAATAGATGATTATAAAAAAGATGATTATGAGAAGAACCAAACATTAGTAACTTTTATAAAAAAACAAAATCCAACCCTTAATGACAAAGAGGTTGACTTTATTATAAAATGCATAACTGATAAAAAGTTCATTAAGAGAATATTACAAATTGTTGAAAAGGAGAAAGATAATGAATAAGAAAGATATTGTAAGTAGAAAAGTAAAAATTGAAAACTTTAGAAATATAATTACACCTATCAAAGAACAATATCTTGAAAATCTAAAAAACGGAAAGCAAGATGGCAATGAATTGATCTTGAATCATAATAACAGAGAAGGTGGAGTAGTTCTTTTAATTGGTCCTAATAATTCAGGTAAATCAAATATTATAGATGCGATTGAATATTATAGATCTAGTATTAAGGCAAAAAAACCAATTAGTCATCATGGTCATGATCTAACAAGTTTTTACTTATATAAATGATATGACATTAAAAATGTTCAGCCTAATTGATTGAAAACAGACATAGAAAAAACAAAAAATATTACAAGTGTTGAGATAAGTGATTTTAATAGTAATTTATATTCAGTTGAAGAAATATCAAAATCGGAGATCTTTAGTGATTTATATTGAGATAAAATCTCAAAAAGCAAATGTTATGACAAATCTTGAAGTAAAAACAAAAATGAAATAATTTTTATAATAATTAACGAAGCAAAGATAGGTAAAATTTTAGCAACAATTATTTGAATTTTTAGCAATATTAAATATGGAGTAAAAGTAAGTTTAATTGAATTACCTAAACAGAATATTGTTAATTTAGCTAGAAAAAATTTTAAAGCATTAAGATGATTCATAAGTGGTGAAGACTGGCTTTGCAAAATTATGAGAGATGACGAAATTATAAATGTTATTAGATATGATGAGAAATTTGAAGAAATAACTAATAAGGATCTTGATATTAATTTTCTTGGCAATAAAAGTTTTGTAGATAAATTTTTCTCAGCAATAGATAACGGTCAGGAGTTAAGAAACAAATATATAGAAATTTATAAGAATAGAAAGTTATCGAATAATGATAAATTTCCAATTTATGAAGACATCATTTATAGAATAAATAAAAGCTTAATTAATGTTTCTCAACAATTTAATGAATTATATTCTTTATATAACGAAGAATATGTCTTTGAAATAAGAAAAAAAGAAGCTCATAATATTTATAGATTATCATTATTTGTTAATGATAAAATTAACGAAAATACTTTTATTGATCTTGATGAACAATCATGAGGATTTCAATGA
>JBOFVX010000045.1:0-2664 GCA_051653325.1 Metamycoplasmataceae bacterium | reverse complement strand
GGTAAATTTACAGAATTTGACTAAGACATAAAAACACACTCCTTTCTTGGAGTGTCCCAGATGTTATGTCCCAACATAGAAAAAGAATTGTTATTAACAATTCTTTAACATATGGTGCCCAAAGAGGGACTCGAACCCTCAAGAACTTGCGCTCGGCAGATTTTGAGTCTGCTGTGTCTACCATTCCACCATTTGGGCATGATTTATTAATTATAAATTAAATTCATCTATAAATTGCAATTTATAATATTAATTATTTAAAAAGAACACAAAATTTGTTGTTTTTTTAGATGAATAGCTATGATGCTTTATTAGAACCAAACGAATAATTTTAGTATATAATTAATAATATTTAATTGAAGGAGATAAGAATTCATGATTGAAACACTTTTAATGGTAATTTTATTAGTAATATCTGTTTTCCTTATTTTTATTGGATTTTTAATGTCACCAGATTCAAATTCTTTTTCAGGTGCATTAGTAGGTTCATCAGACCTAGAGTTATTTAATGTTTCTAAAGAGAAGGGGTATAAATTGTTTCTTAAATGATCAATGATCATAAGTGGTTTATTGTTAATAACAATTGCAATTGTAGTAAGAATTTATGTGAATTTAAATGCTTCTTAATATTAATGATTTGAAGGAATTCATTAATGAAAGAAAAGAAGTATCTTTTATAGAAATAGCTAAAGAATTTAAAGTTCCAATTAATCAAAATCGAGAATTAACTTCATTTATTAATTCTTTAATTAAAGATGGCATTATTATGCAAAACGTTAAAAAGAACTTTTTTATTCCAGTAATCATAGATAAAATCATCGCAAAAATAAAAATTAACCCTAAAGGATTTGGTTTTGTTGATATCAATGAGAAAGATTCTGTCTTTATTTCTTCTAATAATATTCATGGAGCTATGGATGAAGATGAAGTTGAAGTTATTATTATGAATGATACTATTAAACCGGGTTCTTTGATTGGTAGTGTTATCAGGATTGTGAAAAGAAAAAATGAATATCTATATGGAACAATAGAAAAGAATGGACAATATTTTGATTTCATTCCTTTGGTTCAAAAAATAAGAAATCGTTTTAGATTTGTGAATAAGGAAATGCTTCAAGACAAAATGTTTGTAAAAGCAAAGATAGAAGATGTCACTTCTGAACATATTTTATTAAGAATAGTTAAAAATATTTCCGACATTAATAAACCATATGCTGATATTAATCTACTACTAGAATCAATGGATGTTGATGATACTTTTAATAGTAAAGTTTTAGAGGAAGCAAGCAAAGTTCCAACAGAAGTCCAAAACATTTCTGAATTCGGTCGTGTAGATCTTAGAGATAAATTAATAGTGACAATCGATGGAGAATCCACAAAGGACTTTGACGATGCAATAACTGTTAAGAAACTTGATAATGGCAATTATTTTTTAGGCGTTTATATTGCAGATGTTGCTTATTATGTTCAAGAAGATAGTGAAATAGATAAACAAGCATTTTCAAGAGGTACATCTATTTATCTTATTGACAAAGTTATTCCAATGCTTCCGGAAGTTTTATCAAATGGAATTTGTTCCTTGAATCCTAATGTGGATCGTTTTGTTTTAGCATTAGAAGTTGAAATTGACAAATTTGGTAAAGCAGTAAATTCAAAACTTTTTCCTGCCATAATTAATAGTAAACACCGTCTTACATATACTCAAGTTGCTGATTATCAAAATAATGAATATATTACAAAAGATAATAAACTGGTGAATATGTTAAAAGAATCATATGAATTATCAAATATTCTTTCCATAAAGAAAAGTAAAGAAGGATATATTGACTTTGAAATTGACGAACCAATAATAGAGCTTGATGAAAATGGTAAAACAAAAAATATTCTTACAAAGAGCAGAAAATCATCAGAAATTCTAATTGAGAATTTCATGGTTTTTGCCAACGAAACTGTTTCTAAAATTGTGAGCGATAGAAAAATCCCAAATATTTATAGAATTCATGAAAAACCTAGTGATGAAAAAATAATGATGTTTCAAAATATGTTGAATATTCTAGGTGTGAAAGTTACTCTTCCTAATTCTGGTAATCCAATTGAATTTGCTAAAGCTATTAATTCTATTAAGGATGTTAGATTTGATGATCTTATTAAAATATCTCTTCTAAGAACTATGCAAAAAGCAAAATATGAATCTAATAATATTGGGCATTTTGGGTTAGCATCTGAATACTATTCACATTTTACTTCGCCAATAAGAAGATATCCTGATCTGATTTTACATAGAATAATTTGAGAAGTGATTATTAAACATAATAAAGATTATCCTAAAGAAATGAAAAGTAAAATTGACTTAATATGTAGTCAATCTTCTAAACAGGAAGAACTTGCTGTTTCTGTCGAACGTAAGATATATGATGTCAAAAAAGCTGAATTTTATGAAAATAAAATAGGGAATATATTAGAAGGTATGATTGTTTCTGTTAAAAAATTTGGATTATTTGTTGATTTTGTAGATAAAGTTTGCGGTTTTGTTCATGTTTCTAACATTCCAAATGGACCATATAATATGTCTAATAATGGATTGCAATTATATAATGATAAGAAAACTTATACAGTTGGTGATACTGTTTCTGTAAAAATAACAGCTATTTCAAAACTTGAAGG
>JBOFVX010000044.1:0-2185 GCA_051653325.1 Metamycoplasmataceae bacterium | reverse complement strand
CATATTTATTTTCTCTTTCTTGAGCACTTAGTTTTGGATACATTAAATATAGTTCTTCGGTTGTGATAAAACTTAATTTTTCAGGAAGTTTATTAGTTAATTGAGGATATTTTTTTTGTGTTTCATGAAGAGTTTTTTTAAGAGCTTCATAAATCGAATTTACAGTATCTTTTAGATAATCAATTGTTCTATTTTCTTTCGATATTCTTTTCTCTCAATCAAATTGTTCAACATATAAAGAATGATATGGTGATAAATTATCTTCACCCACTCTTATTGCTTTCATGTTGGCTCAAATACCGGCGCCTTCTTTTATTTCAAGATTCTTAATTTCTTGTCTTTTTCATTTTGCAAGCGATTGGATTATTTCTAACTGGTCTTCATGATATTTAAATGTTACTGGTAATCCATCATTATTTAAATGATCATTTAATCCAGTTTTACTTTCTAAAAAAAGTGGTGAAGAAACCTTAATTAAGTTAAGTTGGTTTTCAAGGTTTTTTGCGAAAGTTTGTTTGACAAATAAAACTGCTTTCTCTGTTTCAATTTTATCAAATTTATCTTTATACATATTTCTATTCCTCTACTATCATTTCTTGAGTGTCAGCAACTAACTCTTTTGCTTTTGCAAGCTCTATACTAAAGAATGATGTTACACCTCTTTTTTGCATTGTTGCTCCAAATAGTTCATCCACTCTTGACATTGTTCCATGTCTATGTGTTATAACAATAAATTGCGTATCTGTCTTTAAGGATTGCAAGAACTCAGCATATCTAACGACATTGGACTCATCAAGTGCAGCCTCTACCTCATCCAAAATACATAATGGTAATGGCTTTGCTTTAATGATAGCAAATAATAATGAGATTGCAATAAGTGCTTTTTCTCCACCAGAAAACAATTTAAGATTTTTAACACTCTTTCCTGGAGGTTGAGCTTGAATGTCAACACCCGATTCTAAGACATCATGTGGATCAATTAGAAAAACTCTTGCTTCTCCTCCACCAAACATTTTCTTGAATACTAAATTGAATTCCGTATTAACTAATTCTAATGTTTTTGTAATTCTAGAAATGATTATTTTATCCATTTCAGAAATTGCTTCTAAAATAATATTCTTGGCTTCTTGTAATTCTTGTTGGCTCGCATATATTTCATCATGACGTTCTTTTATTTCAGCATAAGTTTTTATTGCTTCTAAATTAACTGTTCCTAATTCATCGATCTCTGTTTTAAGTTCTGAAACAATTGCTCTAGCTTCTTCTAGTGCTAAAGTAAGCATGTAATTTTCACGAGCTGTTTCAAATGTTAAGTGATAATGCTCACCCAATCTTTTTGTTGCTTCATTTACATAAAATTCAGATTTAGTTTTTTCAGTCATTTTTTCACTTGAATTAGAAATAATAATTCTTAATGATTTTTCTAATTCTTGTTTAGATATAGTTGCTCTAGAAATAGCTGAATCAATTAATTCTAACTTTTCACGTTTTGCTCTTAATGTCGCTTGAATTACGCCTTTGCTTGATTTCAATTCATTCAAGGAAACATCCATACCTTTTAATGATTCGCCATCAAAAGTTTTATTACTTTGTGCTTCAAAATCATGTTTCAAATCTAAAAATAATTTTTTAACATTGTCATTTTTTTCGTTATTCTTAACAATTTCCATTGTCAGTTGGGTTATCAAACTTTGTTTTTCTTCTTTGATGTTTTCTAATTTAGCAATTTCCATATTTGCTACATCAATACCTTTATTTAAATCAGGAATAATTTCATTAAGTTGTCTAATTTGATCTTCAATTCCAATAAGATTTGAACTATTAATTTTTGTTCCACCAGTTATAATTCCACCAACTCTAATTAAATCACCATCAAGTGAAGCAATTAAATATTTTTTATCTACTAAATGAGAAATTTTATTTGCTGATTGAACATCTTCAACAATAATCGTATTACCTAGTAAAAATTTAGTTAATTTTGAGTATTTTTCATCTGAACTTACTAATTCAGAAGCTACCCCTATAAAACCAGGTTGATTATTAATCTTTAATAAATAATCTGATCTTACTTCTTTTTCATTTATTGAAGAAAGAGGTATGAATGTGGCACGTCCACCATTATTGCTTTTTAAGAACTCAATCATTTTAATTGCAGTATCTGATTCATTAACAACAATATGTTGTA
>JBOFVX010000043.1:0-1716 GCA_051653325.1 Metamycoplasmataceae bacterium | reverse complement strand
ACCATTAAATCTAATGTTAAATTCGGAAATGAAAATATTAGTGATGATCAAGTAATAGAATTATTAAAAATAGCTGAAATGAAAGCATTTGTTGATTCTAAAAAAGAAGGAATTAATTATAAATTAGAACAAAATGGTCAAAATTTATCAGGTGGTCAAAAACAAAGAGTCTCAATTGCTAGAACACTTGCGAAAGATTCAAAAATAATAATCTTTGATGATTCAACATCTGCACTAGACAACATTACCGAAAAGAAGATTCTTGAATCAATTAATTCAACTAAAGAAAATGTGACTCAAATATTTGTTGCTCAAAAAATTTCAACCATTAGGGATATGGACCAGATAATTGTTTTGGATGATGGAATAGTTGTTGGTCAAGGAACACATGATGAACTTCTTAGAAGTTGCCCTGCATATCAAGAGATTAATGAATTCCAAGAAAGGCAGGTTGAAAATGGATAATACTAATACTAAGATTGAAATGAAAAAGATTCATCTTTGAAGAATGATTAAATTATTTGCTGAATTTTTTAAAGCTGATAAATTATTAGTAATAATTTGTTTATTTATTTCTGCTATTTCGGCAGCATCGATTATTCTTTCGGCAATTTATACTGGTTTTACATTAGATGAATTCATAAAAGCTTTTGATGCTAGCTCTCCTAATCAGTCACGAATAAGTGATCAAGAATTATTAAGTATTTTTTATGTTTTTCTGATTGCTTTTGGAAGTTATGTAACGTACTTTATTACAAACCACACTTTATTTATGATTACTATTTCACTATCCTATAGGTCAGGTTCAAGAATCCGTCGAGCAGTTTTTGAAAAATTAATTTCAGTTTCAATAAATTATACTGATAAGAACAAAGCAGGAGAACTTATTTCAAGAACTACTTCTGATGTCGATCAATTTATTATAAATTCAGTACAAATGTTTTCATCAATGTTTATTTCACCATTTATTATTATTGCTTCCATAACAACACTAATAATTTATTCTCCTCTATTGGCATTAATAACATTGGTAATGATGATAGTATTTTTCACTGGTGCATTTTTGATTGCTAAATCAGCAGCTCCTAATTATTCAAGTATGCAAGAAAAAGTTGGAGAAATAGGTGCATTTTGTGACGAGCACACCAAAAATAAAATGGCTATTTATCTTTTTAGTAAACAAGAAGATGTTATGGCGGAATTTGATTTAATTAATGAAAGTCATGCTCGTGACTTTTGAAAAGCAGAATATAAAACAGCTATTCTTTGACCATATATTGACTTAACTGAAAATTTATCTTACGGAATAATATATATATTAGGATTAATCTTTATTACTTTTCAAATACCGCATGGAGGTATTGAACCCGTTTTAACTTTAGGTACAATAACTGCTTTTGTTCTTATGGTTAGACAAGTAAATGGTGAATTAGGTAATATGTCTAGGTTCGCAACATTTATTCAAAAAATAATTTTTAGTGCAAATCGAATTCAAGAAATATTACTTGTTGAGAATGATATAAATATTGGTACTAATAAAGTAGATAATCTTGATGGTGATATTATCTTCAAAGATGTTAATTTCTCTTATGAAGGTGGACCAAGAATTATTAAAGATTTTAATTTGCATATTAAAAAAGGACAAAAAGTTGCTATTGTTGGTCCAACAGGAAGTGGTAAAACAACATTAATTAATTTAATATTAAGATTCTATGA
>JBOFVX010000042.1:0-15742 GCA_051653325.1 Metamycoplasmataceae bacterium | reverse complement strand
TTATAAGCAAATCCATTAACCCCCATTTCCTTCATAATTGCAGAATCTAATTTATATTTATGATAATAATCAGCTGCATTTTCAATAGAAGCTATTTCTCTTTCAGGTGATCCAACTGGTGGAATATAGTGATTCTCTATCGTAAATTTATCTCAATTTGAGTGTGTTCTTCCGCCCTCAAGTCTTCCTCCCTCAATTTGATATGAACAAGTTGAGGTAGAAAATATAAAGTTTTTAGGAAATTTTTTCATTGTTTTCTCTTTCTATTTTGATTTAGTTTAATCATAATTAATTATATAATATGAATTTATTAATTTATCTTTTGCTAATATATATTTCGAATCTTATTAATAGTTATAATTTATAACAAATGAAAATGAGATTAGAGAGATTTATTTCTTCCCAGAATTTTGGTACAAGAAGTTATGTTAAGAAAATTATAAAATCAAAAAGAGTCCAGGTAGATGGAATAATTGTTGAAGATTATTCGCTAAAAATTGACCCGCTTATTAATAAAATATCAATTGACGATGTAATAATTAAATATAAAGAATTTATATATATTGCTTTAAATAAGCCTAAGGATTATATTTGTGCGAATAAAGATAATTTAAATAAAACTGTTTTTGATTTAATTAATAAATATAAAAATGGTAATTTGCATATTGTTGGAAGATTGGATAAGAATACAACAGGATTAGTTTTATTGACAAATGATGGTGATTGATCACACAAATTGAAATCGCCTAAATCAAATACAGAAAAGGAATATAATGTGATCTTAAAGAATAAAATAACAGATGAAATGATTAGAAAAATTAAATCGGATATTGTGTTAGACAATAAAGTTTTAAAACCAATTAAATTTATTCAAACTGGTGATTATTCATGCAATGTTATTTTAACTGAAGGGAAGTATCATCAAGTAAAGAGAATGTTTCATCTTGTTGATAATGAAGTAATAGAATTAAATAGATCGAGAATTGATAAATTAAATTTAAAAGAATTAAATATTAAAATAGGTGAATGAAAAGAAATTGATATTAATGAATATAGTTAAATTAAATGATTACAAATATTAATAAAAGGTTATCATTTATATAATAAATATAATAACTTTTTAAAATGAAATATTAGGAAAGAGAATATGAGCAATAAATTTTTTGATGCGTTAGTTATAGGTGGAGGACATGCAGGGATTGAAGCTGCATTCGCTTTAGCTAAACAAAATTTCAAAATAGCTCTTATAACATTAGATGAAAAAAAGTTAGGTTCTATGCCTTGTAACCCTTCAATTGGAGGACCAGCAAAAGGTATCATCACAAAAGAAATTGATTCACTAGGTGGAATGCAAGGTTATTTTGCTGATCTAGCGATGATTCAAGTGAAGATGTTAAATTTATCAAAAGGTCCTGCAGTTAGAGCAATTAGAGCACAAATTGATAAAGATAAATATTCGGAAATAATTGTTAAGCATGTAAAAGATGAAAAAAATATTACACTTATTGAGGGAATGGTTGATTCATTAATTATCAAAGACAATAAAATAAAGGGAGTAAATTTAAATTCGGGTGAAAAGATAGAAGCAAAGATGGTAATAATTACTACTGGAACATATATGGATTCAAGAATTTTACGAGGAGATGAAGTTACTATTTCTGGACCAGATGGCGATTCAACATCTTCTTCACTTTCTGAAAACCTAAAAAGTTTGGGTTTTAATTTAATGAGATTGAAAACTGGAACTCCTGCAAGAGTATTTGCAAATTCCATTAATTTAAAAGAAGTTGAAGAAGAAATTTTAGAGGAAGAGGATTTAACATTTTCGACAAGATCAAATGTTAAGATGAAGACGCAAACTCATTGTTATTTAACATATACAAATAAAGAAACACATGAAATCATTTTAAACAACTTGGATAAATCAAGTATGTATTCTGGATTAATAAATGGGGTTGGTCCTAGATACTGTCCTTCAATTGAGGATAAGGTAGTTAGATTCAAAGATAAAGAAAGGCATCAAATATTTTTTGAACCAGAAACTTCAACAGGCGATATTTATTATATAAATGGTTTATCCACTTCAATGCCTATTGACGTTCAAAGATCATTCCTTAAAACTATTCCAGGGCTGAGAAATGCAAAGGTTTCAAAATGAGGTTATGCTATTGAATATGATGCTATTGATTCATTGCAAATTAAAAAATCATTAGAATCAAAAATAATTGAAAATCTATTTTTTGCAGGACAAATTAATGGGACAAGTGGATATGAAGAAGCAGCAGCACAAGGGTTAGTTGCTGGTATTAATGCCGCCCAGAAATTAAAAAATTTTGAGCCTTTAAATCTTTTGAGAAGTGATTCATATATTGGTGTTTTGATTGATGATTTAACTATAAAAGGAACTAATGAACCATATAGAATGTTGACTTCTAGAGCTGAATACAGATTACTCTTAAGAAACGATAATGCTGACATAAGGTTAGCAAAATATGCTTTAGAAACAAATATGATAGATCAAAAAAGATTTGATGAAATAAAAGATAAATACTTAACGATTAGTAATAAGATTGAAGAATTGAAAAAAACACACTTGTCATCCAGTGACCCACTAGCCAAAAAATGAGATATTATGCATGGGCAATCAATATATAAAATTCTATCAAGACCAGATATTGATGTTAATGATTTTATTAATGATTTTATTTATAAGGATTCACTTATTACTCAAATTAGATTAGAAGGCTATATTAAAAAACAAAACATGGCGGCGGAAAAAATGCTTAGACTAGAATTTTTAAAAATCCCAAAAAGTATTGACTATGAAAAAGTACAGAATTTGGCAACAGAAGCAAAACAAAAACTAAATCGAATAAAGCCAGAAACATTGGGTCAGGCTTATCGAATCTCTGGTATCAACCCTGCAGATATTGAAATGCTTTTATTTCACATCAACACAAAATCAATCAATTAAATCATTTACAATTTTTAATATATAATGTATAGAATAGTATAAGGAGGTGAAATTTATGGAAATTAAACCAATTTATAACACTGGGACAATCACATTTATTGAGAACCCTGCTAAAATTAATTCGATTAAAATTAATTCTAATTTTAGAAGTGATCCAAAGGGTGTAATTCCTAATGGTATTTACAAAGTTTTTAGACATGAAAATACTAGATTTATGTTTGTTTTTGCTTTATCTTCTTTAATATTTATTTCACAAACTATACTTCTTTCGTTAATTTCAACAGTGTTAAATTGAGGATGATTTTGATATATTCCCACTTCGGTTATAGCAATAGCATCTTTAGGAAAATTAATTTATAGTTTTGTTGAATATCGTGGTTTAAGAAATTCAATAAATGTTTATCGAGACGATCTAGGTTTGGGATTAAAAACAACTCCTCCCTTTATCTCTAATATATATATTAAATTATATAAAAAACAAGTAACTCATAATTGGACTACAATTGCTATCTTATTTTATGGAACTATTGGTGTTCTAATATTTTGATGATTAAAAGATTTTAGTTGATGAATATTTGATTTTAAATTGTGAATTAGTCAATTAGGTCCTCAACCTAATAATTTAGCAATATATATTGTGGTTGGTTTAATAGGAGTTATGAGTATTCATATATGATTTACTATTTTTAGAAAAAAAAGAATTGTAGATATTCAATCGTTTTTTGGGAATGAAGTTATTTCCCCATCAGAAATTCAAAAAATTGTTCATGACATGAATAAAGCATATAGAAAAATATTTTTCTTCTCAATTTTGATTATATTAATTATTCCTATTATTGTTAAGATTGTTCTAGATAAATTAAGAGCAAGAAGATAGATAATTTTATTTATTATTTTTTATATCTTCAAGAATTTTATCTATCTTAATTGCATTCTTCCCAATATTGTCCAAAAGAAAATTTAATCTAGGTACACTTCTTCCCAATTCATATTGAGCAAGCATTGTTCTAATAAAACCTTTTGATTTATTAAGTGCCTCTAATGATTTGTTTTCGGATTTTTCAAAAGCCACATAAATTTTCAGATTAGATCCATCATTTGATAACTTAGCATCAACAACAGTAGTATTTGATATATTTACATTAGAGACATCTTTTTGAATAATTTGCGAAATCAATAACATATAGTTTGATTCTTTTTTTCTTTTATTTATTTCATTCATAATTTTATGATATTAAAACTTCATCATATGTTTGAAGTATATCCCCTTCTTTAATGTCATCAAATTTTCTAATATGAGTTCCAAACTCAGTTCCCTTTTCTGCTTTCTTTATATTATTTTTACCATTTTGCAATGTTTCGATTTTACCATCATGAATAACTTTGCTATCTCTTAAAACTCTTAATTTTGTATTAGCTTTAATCATTCCATTCATTACTAAACAACCAGCTATTGTTCCAACTTTAGAGAAATAGAATAACTTTTGAACCAAAGCTTCTCCCGTAATAACTTCTTCATATTTTGGTTCTTCTTTTGATTTTATAATTTCTTCTACATCTTCTATTATCTTATATATAATCGATTCACTTTTGATTACAACTTTTTCAGATTCAGCAAACCTCTTAACATTTCCATCTACTTTTAGATTAAATGCATATATTATTGAATTTGATGTTTGAGCTAATAAAACATCACTCTTTGTTACATTACCTACTGTTGCTCTAACAACATTGATAATCACTTCATCATTCTTAAGAGAAAGAAGTGAATGCTTTAAGGCTTCTGCTGTGCCCTGAACATCTGACTTAATAATAATGTTCAATGTTTTTAGACCTAGATTAATTGTTTGCGTCTGTCTTAAGTTAAGTTCACTTTTCTTATCAGCAAATGCTTTTCTATTAGCCAATTCCTTTGCGAACTTTTCATCTTCGAAACCAATGAATCTATCTCCTGCATTTGGAGTATAGTTTAATCCTGTAATAATTACTGGAGTTCCAGGAAAGGCTTTTTCTAATTCTTCTCCTGTTGTTGATGTAATACTTTTAATTCTCCCATACTGAGATCCCGCAACAATAAAATCTCTCTTTAATAAAGTTCCATTATCAACAATTAAAGTTGCAATTGTTCCTTGACCAATATCAACACGCGATTCGATAACTGTTCCAATGGCCGAACGATTTTTATTAGCTTTTAGTTCTAATAATTCAGCTTGAAGTAGAATAAAATCTAATAGTTTTTCAATACCTTCACCCGTCATTCCTGATCCATAAACAAAGGGAACATTACCACCTCATTCTTCACAAAGAACATCTAATTTAGAAAGGTCACCCTTTAATTTTTCAATATCAGAACCAGGTTTATCCATTTTATTGACAAACACAATAATAGGGACAGCCGCAAATCTTGCATGATCTATAGCTTCAATAGTTTGTGGTTTTACACCATCATCTGCTGCAACTACTAAAATAACAATATCTGTAACCTTGGCGCCTCTAGATCTCATTGAGGTAAAAGCTTCATGACCAGGAGTATCTAAAAATGTAATTAATTCATTTTTGTGCTTAATTTGATAAGCACCAGTATGTTGAGTTATACCACCACTTTCACCATCGGCAATATTAGAATTTCTAATCTTATCAATAAGGGTCGTTTTACCATGATCAACATGTCCCATGATAGTAATTATTGGAGGTCTTTTTTCAAGTTCACTTTGCGGATCATTAACTTCAAAATGATCCATAAAATTTGTTTCATTTCGTTCCTCTTTTTTTTGAAAATCATATTCATATTCGAAACAAATTTCCGCTATTTCCTCTTCGGTTAAAGTAGAATTCAAATTATATAATTTACCTTTCTTAAAAAGATTTATTAATATTTCATTTGATTTTATTTTTATGTTATTAGAAAATTCATTAACAGTCATTGGACCAGTAAAAATAAAAACTCCATCTTTTAACTCGGTTTTTATATTAATTAATTGAGTTTTTATTTGAAGATCATTTGTTCTTCTATCAACAAAATTTTTACTTTTATTAGCATTATTTTTATTGTTTTTTATTTTTGTTTTCTTCATTTTCTTTTACCTCTTGCTTTAAACTGTTATAAACATCATTTGGAATATTTGATCTAAATGTTCTATTCAAACTCTTTTTTTCCAAAGCTTGCATAATCAGCCCAAATTCATTTGTGATGTATGCTCCACGACCTTGAATATTCTTATTAATATCGAGGAAAAAATTATTATTCTTATCCCTGACTATTCTAATCATGTTATCAACATTTATTATTTTATTTGTAATAATGCATTTTCTGAAAATTTTTTTTCTACTCATTATTCTCTTCATCAAAATCAGAGAAATCATAATCATCAAAATTAATATCATCTGCTAAATCTGAGTCAAATTGGAATGATTTCTCAATATCTTTAATTTCTCTTTTAGAAGGTTTTTTAGATTCAGTTTCTTGAATAGAGTCTTTCATATTGTCGAAATTCATCTCTTTGCTATCATTACTGTGGTTTTTGTAATCAAAATAATTAGATTTAAATTCACCAAAAGCAAATTCTCCAGATGAAAATTCATTAATTTCAGTTTTGTAGCTTGCTAATTCTTTGTCAAATTCATCCATGTTTAAATGAGGAGAGTGGTGTCTTCCGGTATTATTGTTATTATTGTGTCTTGGGGTATTATTTCTTCTATCAAATTGGAATGATCTTTGACCTTCATGCGCTTCAATTTGTTCAACTTGTTGTTGATCAACATTTCCATTTCATAAAATTTCAATATTTCTATCTTTGGCATCTGAAAGAGATATAATATCAATATTAACTTTTGTTAATTCAACAGTTAATTTAACATTGATTCCTTGTTTACCAATCGCAATTGTATTATGTTTATTAGGAACAACAATTAAATAATCCTTTCCATTGGGTTTTAAATTAATTGAAACAACTTTTGCAGGAGACATTGCATTTGATAAATATTCATTGAAATTATCAGAATATAAAATAACATCGATTTTTTCTCCGCCGATTTTTTCAGAAACTGAATTAATTCTTTGTCCACCTTGACCTATTATTGAACCAATGATATCAATATCACCATTAAAATCAGGATTCTTTCTAAAAGCAATTTTAGCTCTAACTCCGGGAACTCTACTAATAGCAACAATTTGTATTGTTCCATTATCAATTTCAGGAATTTCAACTTTTAAAACTTCTCTTATTCTACTTGATGATGAATTAGAAACGAGTACTTGATAATCCCTTGAATTTTCATAAACTTCTTCAATAAATACTTTATGATAATCAGATTTAGATAGATCAATGTTAACATTTCTGAATTTTAATGGCATTAAACAATGAGTGCCATCTTCTAAAATAAATGTTGCTGCTTTACCGTTATCGTCTTCCAATTTAGCATCCACTTGTTGGCCAATAAGTGGAAAGTATTTATTATATATTTTAGATTTTTCTAAGTTTAAAATCTCAAGTTTAAATGATTGCTCAATTTTACTAAATGTAGTTCTTGAAAAATCATCAAATTTTATTTCTGAAGCAATTGTATCACCTACTTTAACTGTAGGATCAATCAATATAGCTTCTTCCAATCTAATGTCAATTAAATTAGATTCTTTTTCATAATTCTCTTCATTTGGGATAACCACTTTAGATTTGTTTATTAAAACTAATCTATTTTCTTCTTCATTAATTGACAAGGTTAATTTAGCATCCGGGTCAAATTGTGAATGAATAATTCTTTCTATTGATTTTAATAGGAAATTAACAATATCATTAATGTCCATTTCTTTTGATTTCGATATGAATTTAATTAGTTCTAATGGGTTAGTTCGATTCTTCATTTTTATTTTATTCCTTTTTTGTTTTTGAAAATTTTACAGATTTATTAATATTTTTAATATTTGATATCTGAAAATCTATTTTTCTGATACAACCTTTTATATTTACTTTGAGTTTAATTGATTCTTCATTGATTTCAAGCAACTCTCCCTCGAATATAGTGTTGTTTAATTGTGAATTTATTAAAGTTATTTTAATATTATCATTAATATAATTCCTTAGATGTTGGAAATCAATTTCTCTTTCAGCACCTGGAGAATAAATATTTAAATAATATTCCTTATCACTTTTATCTATTTCATCCAAAATTTTGGAGATAATTTTGCTTTTTTCTTCAATCTCTGCTAATGTTGAGTAATCTATTTCGATATCAAGAAAATCAATGTTATCTCTTCTTGAAAATTTACAATCCATTAGTTTAAAATCAAGTCTTTTTCTTAACTCTTCTAACAAAATTACCTCTCGTTTCGTTTTATTCTTGCTATGTTTAATAAAAAAATTGCTTTAGCAACTTCCATAATATTTAATTTAAATAATTAATTAGCATTTTTATTATAACTTATAAATTGTTATATTAATATAAAAAAATATAATTAGCAAGCTTTTAAGAATTTGGTTCAAAGAGGATGAGGGCTTAATGGCGTTGAATTAAATTCAGGATGATATTGTGTTCCTAAATAAAATTTCTTATTTCTAACCTCGCATGTTTCAACTAAACCAGTATTCTTATCAATTCCCGAAAATGAAAACTCTTCTGTTTCTAATGAGGTGATATATTCTCTATTTACTTCATATCGATGTCTATGTCTTTCTTTAATCGATTCAACCCCATAAATTTCTTTAAATAATGATTTATCTTTAAATACAATTTCAGATTCACCAAGTCTTAATGTCCCACCTAAGGCATTCTTATTTTTATTTATTAAATCAAAAATCATAGTACCCTTTTTAGAAATCTCAGAAGAATTGGCATATTCATAACCCATTAACCTTGCATGTGCTACAGTCATAGCTTGCATTCCCAAACAAATTCCTAATGTCGGAATATCCACTTCTCTTGAATGAATCGCTGTAGTAATTATTCCTTCTCAACCCCTAGAACCGAATCCGGGAAGGATAACAATTCCATCAAGATTTTTTAATTTTGCTTTAACATTATCTTTATCAATTTTATCAGAAGAAATTCATCTCAATTCTAAAGATAGACCAGCATAAATTGAGGAAATGAATAATGCTTCTTTTACAGATTTATATGCATCCTCAAATTCAGTATATTTACCTACCATTCCAACTACTATTTTTTTAGATTTCTCAGCCTTTATCATTTCAGTAAATTTTTCCCACTTTTCATTATTAGGTGTTTCATTTTTCATTTTAAAATGTTTTAAAATGTTTTTAGCTACTTTTAATTCTTCAAGATATAAAGGGATGTAATATACCGATTCAACATCGTGTAGAGGGATAATATTTTCCTTCTTCAGGAAAATAGTTTTTGATATTTTTAAACAGACACTTTGAGGTATTTTATTACGAGCTCTAAGAACAACCATATTTGGTTTAATTCCTAACTCTAATAAAGATGATATTGAAAATTGAGTGGGTTTTGTTTTAAAATCTTTAGAAGTTTCTAGGAATGGAATATAAGTTGTATGGATAAAATAAGTAAGATTAGGATTGAAAGAACCAAACTCAGAAATTGCTCTTATGAATGCTAAAGACTCCATATCTCCAACTGTTCCACCAATTTCAACTATTAAAAAATCAGGATTATATTTCTTGGCAGTTTTAGTTATTATTGCAAGGATTTCATTTGTAAAGTGTGGAACTATTTGAACTGTTTTACCTTTATAGTATCCACTTCTTTCCTTGTCAATCAAATTTTGGAAAATTTTACCAGAAGTATAATTGGAATCTCTTGTTAATTTCTCATCAGTGAATCTTTCATAATGACCTAAATCTAAATCTGTTTCTCCACCATCATTAGTGACGTATACTTCTCCATGCTCATAAGGAGACAAAACACCTGGATCAATATTTAAATATGGATCTAATTTTTGGATAAATACTTTTAATCCTCTAGCTTTTAAAATATTACCAATAGATGCAGCAACTATTCCTTTTCCTATCCCAGATACAACACCACCTGTTACAAAAATAAATTTAGTTTTTCCTACAACTTTCTTCATATATTAACCCCATATTCAATTTAACAATATATTATAATAATATCACCTATATTAATTTAAATAATATTATTTTTCAATGTAACCTATAAGTATTTGTATGTCTCCATCAACTTTTATTTCACTATTATTAGTTATAATAAATGAATCACCTTTTTTGATTTTTCGACCCTCCACAATACCATGACCATTTATAACAACACACTCTAGTCAGAAAGCATTTAAATTAGAAATAGTTTTTGTACCATTTATTGTTTCTCTTCTTAGTTTGAAAACATCAGAATCAATAATAACACCATCTTTAGATTGTTCTATTTTTAAGTTATCATCAATTTTAATTGTGTTTAATGAATCTTCAATGTGAAGCTCTCTTGGTTTTCCATTTGATTCTAATCTATTATAGTCAAACAATCTAAATGTTAGATCAGAAGATTGTTGAATTTCATAGGTTAGTATTCCTTTGGTTATTGCATGAATAGTTCCTGCCGGGACGAAAACAACATCACCTTTATTTACTTCTTCATATTTTAAAAATTTATCTCATGAATTTGTTTTAATATATTCAGCTATTTTGTTAATATCCTTTTCTTTAGAACCATAAACAAGTTTTGTATTTGGTAGGCAATCTAAAATATATCAACATTCTGTTTTACCAAGTTTACCAAATTTTTTATTAGCATAATTATTATCTGGATGAACTTGAACACTTAGATTATCGTTGGCATCAATAATTTTTGTTAGTAAAGGATACTTACCTTGATAATCACCAAAAAGATTTCGATTATTTTCAAAAACCTCACTTAATTTTTTGCCTTTAAATAATCCTGTAGAAACTACTGATTCTTTACCCTCTAAGGCACTGATCATTAATCCTTCACCAATTTTTTTATTACCTTGGTAACCAAAATCTTTAAGTTTATTTCCACCTCATAATTTGTAATCAAAATATGGAGTTAGGAATATTATTTTTTCTTTCATTTTTCCTCATTTCAAATAATCATTCTATTTAAATTATGATACAAGTAACAATATTTTAATGAATAATTATTCAAATAAAGAAACTTATAAATACTATGAAAGTTTTTCTTGTTTAGGAAATACTGTAAATGAATAGAATATTGTTGATAATACTAACAAGAAACCTGTGACTGAACAGAATAATCCATAAATTGATAATATTGGGAATTTTGGAAGAGGATCTGGTAAAGGTTTTGTATTCATTGCATTTATAAAGTCTGACAATTCACCATTTGCAATACTAATTGATAACATTGTTAAACCAATGATTAACATTATCACCATTAATGAGCTCATTATTGAAAATGCAACTTTTTTTCTATTAGAAGAACTTAATGAACTAACTAGTGCAGAAGATTTAATTGAATTTTTTAATTTTGAGTAGAAATTTATGAATACATTTACATGTTGCTCCGATTTAACTTTACCATCTTTAACGTATTTCATCATTAATCCATAGACAAATACTGTAACCAGAACTCCAACAATAATTGCTAAAAAGAAGAATGCAATTCCAAATCCTGTTTGTGCACCTACACTATCACCTATAAAGTTTCCTGAAACAGCACCTAATAATGCAACTATAGGTCCACCATGAGCAACTGATCCAGTAACACCTAAAGCTCCTGCAATTCCTCCGGCAACTGCAGAACCAGCAATGTTAGCTATAAAAACCCTTTTTGGATCCTTAACAGCAAAGGGGATAGCACCTTCGGATATTCCGATACTTCCCATCATAATTGCTGAAATACCCAAACCTTTTTCTTCTTTTGAGAAATAATTTTTGTAAACTATTGTTGATATACCCATTCCGATAGGGGCAACAGGAATCGCTGCAGCGATCATTCCCATTGGATTATTAATATTTTGAGTTAATAAGGCAGAAGACATAACAAAAGCTATTTTATTAATGGGTCCTCCCATATCAAAACCAATCATGGCACCAAGCAACATACCCATACCAATTCCAATTCCAATTCTTACACCAATATTGCTTCCTTCACTATTCTCAAAAACAGTAGACATTGCTTGACCAAATTTATCCATTATAAAACTTAGTGGTGCACCAATCACAAATACTGTTAATAATGCATAAAATGCGGTTACACCCAATGGGATAATGAAAATTGGCATCATTGCCGTTAGATTCTTATGAATTTTTCATGAATTCATTCATTTGACTTGATAACCAATAATGATACCAAAAAGAATGGCACCTATAAAACCTAAAGGTGCATTTGGAGCATCAATTCCAGGTAAAGGATATATTAGTGAGGTGTTATTGGCAATTAAGGAAACTATCATGGCCGGAGCAATTGCTGACCTGCCTGCTATTGAATTAGCAATGAAACCGCCCAATACTGCTATCATTAATCCGAATGCTGTTTCACCAAATTTTAAAATATAAAATAAGAAAGTGTTGTTAGGTATATTTCCATCTGTATAAATTGCTTTACCAATACCTAAAGAAAGTGCTATTAATAAACCACCAAATATTATGAATGGAATCATATAAGAAACACCTGATAGTAAATGCTTAACAACATATGATTTCTTTTCATCAGTAGATTTCGAAGTGGTTGATTCTATATTTTTAATTATTTTTGCGTTATCAAGTGCCTCATTAACTAATTTAATAGGATCTGTAATGGCCTTCTTTATACTAGACTGATAAATTCTTTTTCCTTGAAATCTTTCTAAATCAATACCAACATCAGCAGATATTAAAACAATATCAGCATTCACAATTTCTTCTTCTGTAAAATCATTTTTTATGCCAACAGAACCATGAGTTGAAACTTTTGCAGGAATATTAAGTTCTTTACATGCTTGTTCAATTTTTTCTGCTGCCAAATACGTATGTGCTATTCCAACTGGACATGCAGTTATTGCTAAAATACTATAGTTATCACCATATGAATTAACTATTTTTGGTGCAGGTTCATTTTCATGTAATTGATTTTCAAATGCCTGAAAAATTTGATCTATATCTCCTGAATATTTAATTATATTTTTAAAATCTTCATTTAGTAAAGCAACAGCTAATGTAGATAAAACATTCATGTGTGATTCGGAACGTTGTTCTTTAGGAATAAACAAAGCAATAATATATTGGGCTGGTTGCGAGTCTAATGAATTTCAATCAACACCGTTTGTTAATCTAACAAAAATAATAGCAGGGTTAATAATGCTATCTGAAACAGCATGCGGAATAGCGAAACCATCTTCAAATCCAGTACTTGACTCATTTTCTCTATCTAAAAAAGAATTAAATACTTTATTTGATGCTTTCTTCTTAATAATATTTTTCTGTTCAGCATTATCACAGATAAATTTTAAAACATTATCTCTTGTATCAGATTCAATTTCAATAAAAAATAAATCCCTATTTAATAGTTCCATATAACACCAAATTCCTAAAGTTATTATTAAATTTGTTATTTAAATTATAGCATAAATTAAAATTAATATTTAATATTGAATAGACGAAATATTGTTTTTTTGTTTATGGAAATTTGAACCTATTTTTCTTCTAAAGTTAGCTCATTTTAAGTTAGCGTTTTCTTTTCCTTCTTTTGTTGCTAAATTCATTCCAAGAACAAAAATCATTGAATGAATTATTGATCCTGCAATGATAGCTAAAAAGAATCAGAAGATAGCAATAAATTGCATTCCTCCTCCTGAACCTCCGAAAATAACAGGAATTGTTTCGTTAAGAGCTTTTAATTCATCAACTGGAGCACTAACACCACCAATAATTGCTATAATTGGTCCTCCTCACATTCCAACATAACCGCCGACAAAGAACAAGAAAGCTAATCCACCGGCAATTCCTGAAGCAATTACATTTGCAATTAGAACTTGTTTTGGGCGATTAACAGCAAATGGGATAGCTCCTTCTGAAATTCCAAAGAATCCTAAACCAAGTGCCGATATTCCTTCTGCTCTTTCTTTTTCAGTGAATTTTTTTCTTGCTCATAGTGTAGCAATACCACAACCAAGTGGAGCAATAGGAATTGCAGCTGCAACTGCTCCCATTAATCTTGGATCAACAACAATTAAAGCTGTGGCACATGTACCGGCAATTTTATTGATTGGACCACCCATATCAAAACCAATCATACACCCTAATAAAAATCCAATCAGGAAGTTCACTCCATTTATTTTTGCGGCTTCAGATAAACCAAATACAATAGCATTCATTATGAATCCTAATGGACCAGATAATAATAATATAAATGGGAATGTTAAAACAACACTAGCTACAACAGGTATAAAGATAATAGATATAATTGGAGTAATTAATTTATGAGTTTTCCATGAAAGAATTCATTTTACTAAATATCCTGCTGCAAATCCCATAATGATTGCTGCAAATAAAGATAATCCAACATTACTAATACCTGACTCTTGAGCATTTGGAAAAAAGAAATCTATTTGTGGGATTGGATTCTTAACCCCTGGAATGTTTCATCAAAAAGTAAAACTAGAATTGGAGGCAGCAAAAGTTGCTATGAAACCTGGTGCAAATCCTGCTCTACCCGTAATTGATTCAGCAATAAAAGCCCCCATCATTGCAATGAAGACAGTAAATCCTATTGTTGAAATATCAAGTAATATTAAGTAAATTTGATCATTCTTTATTGATTCTACTGATCCTAACGAGTTCAATATAGCTCAAACAATACCTGAAAAAACAATGAATGGAATCATTCTTGAAACTCCAGATAATAAGTGTCCCATAAATATTTTAGATTTCGATTGAGCAAAAGCATTGTTGGTTTTTAAAGATTTGATTGCTTGAGATACATCACCGTAAATTGGCGAATTAAAAGATTCATTAATACATTTATCTGGAGTATTTATAGCATCATTAGTCTTAACTTTTAAAAGTTTCTTGCCCTGGAATCTATCAAGGTCAATATAAACGTCAGAAGCAATAATTACTGAATCAGCATCAGCAATTTCATCATCGGATAATTTGGATTCAACACCTTTTTGACCTTGAGTTTCAACCTTGATTTTGTAACCCATTTTTGAACCTGAATCTTCAAGCGCTTGTTTGGCCATATATGTATGAGCAACGCCAGTAGCACATGCTGAAACACCAACAATATTTCCCGATGTTCCTGTTTGCTTCACCATTTCTTTTTGTTCATTAATTTTATTATTAAGATAGTTGAAAATTTGTTCTTCTGATTCTAAATTTAACATATTACTTCTAAATTCAGGATCTAACAATAAAGTTGCTATTTTTGACAGTGTATCAATATGTATGGTTGAAGATTGATTCTCAGGTATTAATAATGCAATAGCTATTACTGTTGGTTGGTTATCCATTGATTGTCAATCAATATAATAATTAGACCTAACAACAATTATTGATGGTTTTATAATTTCTTTTATTCTCGCATGAGGAATAGCAAAACCATCTTGGAAACCTGTAGTTGATTCTTCTTCTCTCTTAATAAAGGCATTAACTAACTTTTGTTTATTATTTTTATTAATGATACCTAACGAAATTGCTTTATCGGATATAAAATCGAAGACATCATCTCTCTTTGTTAAATTCGCATTTAAGAAAATATTCTTTATATCTAGCATAATTAATTTAAGTATCCAATTCTATCTCTAATTTATGTAAATTAATTATAGCATATGCAATAAATCATTTTAGAAATAAATTTAATGTAGTTTTTTATTATCTT
>JBOFVX010000041.1:0-16818 GCA_051653325.1 Metamycoplasmataceae bacterium | reverse complement strand
ATAATGCACAGAAGAATGCATGGAATCCTCAGAATAATCATGGTGCTAAGAATAAGAATGTAAATTCAATAGGTTCAGTAATCCCTGTTAGAAATGCTGTTGCTCCAGCAGAAATTACAATTGAACCTGCCATTTTACGATTTTCTTTAGGTGCAGCCATAACCATAGCTGCAGCTGCAGCAGGTAAACCAAACATCATGAATGGGTATTTACCTTGCATGTACTGACCTGTGTTAACCCCAGCAGATCCTATTCCTGTTCCTGCAGGAAATAATTCATTATAATGCCCTGTATAAATTGTTGTTGTAAAATCATTAAATGTAATTGTTTGGTCTGAACCTGGTACATTTCTTCCTACAAATAAAGAATTTAAGAATGCTCAAATTTGTTGATCACCTGCATAGCTAGTTAAAATATCATCAGCTTGACCAGGATTTAAGTCCCGAGCCAATTCTAATCAAGTACCTCCTACAGCCATACCATTCACAATTGCCATATCACTTAGATCTAAAATACCACCAACTGATGTATATCATAAAGGTGAATAGAATGCATGGTGTAATCCTAATGGCACTAGTGCTCTTTCAATATAACCAAAGATAAATGCATTAAATCCAACCATGTTAGATCCAAGCGCTCCACCTATTACATTAAATAGCAATCCAATTAATGGTCAAACCATTAAAAGAACAAGTGTTATGGGGAATAACGCTGCAAATGTTACGATAGGTATGAACCTAACACCTGAGAAGAATCCAATTACTGGTGGCAATTGGATATCTTTAAATTTGTTGTATAAGAATGCAACAGTAAATCCTACAATAAACCCACCAAAAACAGATGTTTGTAATTGGAATATTCCAAGGACTGATCCAAATAAGGAACTAGGTAATCCAAAGTCCTCATATCCAATAGACCCCTTGGTATAAAATAATAGATTATATCCTATTATTTGATTAGTTACTTCATCCCTCTCTGGAAGAATTAAAGAGGCTTGAATACCTGAAAACACTAAAAAACCAATTAGTGCGGATAAACCGGCGGCACCGGCATCCTTCGTGAATGCGATAGCTATTGCTACAGCAAATAAAACTGGTAAAGCTCCGAAGATAACATCACCAGGTAATTTTATGAAGTTACCAAGAATAACTAAACCTTCCACTCCTCCATTAGCACCCTGCGTTGCAATTGTTGCACCTATTCCAAGGAATAGTCCTGCAACAGGAAGCATCGCAATAGGAAGCATTAGGCCTTTTGAAAGTTTAGCAATGAATTCACGGGATGAACCACTGCTTTTTCTTCTTGGTAATCTACTTAAAAATGATGTCTTTGCATTCATTTTTTCCTTTCGATTAATAATTTAATTAAATTATATTATTTATTTTTATTATTATATAATGAATAGCATGATGGAAAATATATTTAATAACACAAGAGTTGATATTGGAGGCTTGAATCCTAATATTGCTCCACATTGGGCATATTACATCGCAGGCTCTTTTTTTATTGTTCTTGCAATTATTTCAATGGTTTTCACATACTATGCAATTACTCGTCCAATTTCTGAAGAGAAATTGAAGATGCACACAAGACTCAAAAGAGCTTGACTCAAAAATAGAATTGCTTTTTATTTAATGGCCGATGTTATTTGCGTTTTAAGTGCTATTATCTTCATGATCAATGGATCATAAATTTGTTTTTAATATATTGAATAAGAAGATGAAGAAATCAATAAACAGACCCAATCACTAATAAGTAGTACCAAAAATAAACAATGTGTCTTAAATAGTTAATTATTTCCAATCGGGAATATCAACTACTAAAAGTTTAATTTTGCAATTTTAGCTGTATTATTGCTTATTTTTGCTTTTGGATTTGCAATTATATTTGCCTCTTTAGTTAAAAATATTTTTAAATAATCTACGTATTTTTTAGTATTTATATTTAGTAGTTCTTTCTCATTCAAATGTTTTATTAAATCAAAATAAACAGAATTTTGTATTTCTGATGAAGAGTTTATATTATTTTCATGACTACCAACTATATAGAATATATTAATCCTACTGTTTATACTAATGTAAATAATATAGTTGCAATAATCTAATCCTTCCTCAACTTTTAATTAAGTATCTTTTAGACTATTAATTTAAGACTATTATTAAAACAATAGTCTCATATAAAATTATAACATTTAAAAGGTATTCTATTTTTTTAAAACAATAAATAAAATTCCCTCCATTTTTATAAATAGAGGGAATTTAATTATTTAATTTTAATTGATTAATTAAAATTTAAGTTTTTTGTTATTAATTTTAGAATTACGTTTCATATAAATTATTGCTCCAGTAATACCAACTAGTAATACTGATGATGCTGTGATTAATGAAATCAACAATGTTTGAGTAGCAGAGTTAACAATTGAGGTTAGTCCAGAAACAATAAATTCATCTGATTTCATATCTTCAATTGATTTATCAATAGTTAAATTGTTTTCAAGAGCAGTTTGTGAAGGGGAAATTGTTGCATAAACTATATCACCATTAGATAATCCCGCTTCCTTGAAATCTGTTATTTTACGTTCAACACCATTTTCTCCTTTTGCATATCAAACAATAACAACATCTTCAGAGATATTAGGATCATTTTCAATATTTGAGAACATTGACCCAAATTTGTTAACACCTGAGAATGTAGGATTAAATGATTTTAGTTTTAATTCAAATTGATCTCTTTGATTTTGATCTAAAGTAATTTCAATTTTTAACCCAGAAACTATTCAACCTGATGATTCAGGGTATTGATCGTTTGGATTAAGTACTTGCGAACTACCAATTCCTTCTTCAACCGTAATTTCATCTTTACCTTCGACATTAACAACTCTAAATTGTAATTTCTCTCCAGGTTTAGGGTCTAATAATGTGTTGTAGTAATCATTTGCAATAACTCCGGCCGAACTGACTAATTTTCATTCAATCTTATCGCCATTAACTAGATTGTTAATGTGAGATTCATCTCTTGTTCATTCAGTTTTAATTGTTTTATCAGGATTTCAAACTTGATATTCATATCACTGGTCTATTCCTAAAATTGGTTCATTATCATCAATTTGATCCGGGTTATTTGGGTCAGTTAGCCTAATATTGAATGAACCACTTCCATTTGCAACACCTTTAAAGTTTGGTCTTAAATATTTAAATAGGTTTTCATCTAATGGTTTAACAAATAGATTTCTAACAACAATTGTCAATGGACTTATTGGTCTTGATAATAGGAAGTTATCATTTTTAGATTCAAAACTAATTGTAATAACGTCACCATTTTGTAATTCATTAAATTGAGTAATATTAGTTCCAATAGCAGTTTCAGTAGTACCATTTCTTTTTACAAGAACCATCTTAATTTGAATTTGATCATTATAATCAGCTTTAACTACATCCTCAATTGCGCTACCTTCATAAACTTGTTCATCTCCATTAGGTAACAATCTAGTAACTTGTAATTTTGAATCAATATACGAACTACCTGTATAAGGGATATCTTCACCATCTGATGAACGATAAATTATATTAGCTAATTGTTTTTGATCAAAGAAATAATTAACTCTATTGTTTGGAATAATATATTTAATATCGCTACCTAGTTCAATATCTTTTGTAACTGGTAAAGTTGTATCAAAGATGAAATCAGGTTCAATAGAAGTTCCTTCTCCAATTCTTTCAATAAATGAGAATCTAACAACTTGATTTCTAAATAATCTTCATTGTAAATCGTTTATATCATCTTGAGTAAATGAACCTGGAACTGTTCAATCACTCAGTGTGATTGGAGTTTGTCAAATTCCTGTACGTAATGGAGGAGCAGGATATTCTGTACCATCTTTTTCAACAACTCATATTGGAATAGGTTGACCTGTTTCATCAAGAATATTATTTCCAAAAGCATCTTGATAGAATCCGGCAAGTACAGAACCAATTTCTTCTCTAACAACAATAGGAATACCATTTGTATCAGTAATTATTTTTCCTGTTATGTCTCTATAAAATATAGTATCAACAGAAATTTGTAAATTAGCACCAAGGTAGTTACCTAAAGCATCTTCTTCAATTGAAGCAACCTCAATTCTTGTTTGACCATCTAATGGTGCATATCCAAATATATCATTATTAGTTAAAGTAATATTATTAGAAGTAACTAATTGATCTGCATGAACAAGTAATCCAGTCACTCTAACTTGTGGTGTCATTGCATCTCCACCGACTAATTCGAAAATATCATTATTAACCGCAACTCTTACCATAACATATTTACCAACTCTTAAGTTAGTAGGTAAAACATCTGTTCATTTACTTGGATCATTTATAACTTCTTGCATTTCTTCTGGAGTATAAATAAAATCACTAATATTATATTCTAATTTTAAAACATCAGGTTTAACAAGTGGATACTCAGTATTTAAGAATGTAGAATCAACTAAAGTACTTGTTCCACTTACATATACTGAGACTGATCCTTGCCCTTGATAAAATCTACTTCCATCCGGAGCTATAAATCTAATGTCAGGTGGGGTAGTTAATGGATTAGTTACTTTTGGTTGAATATCGAAATTAGAAATTTCAATTGTTTTACCTCCACTCAATAAGGTACCATTTTCTCAAACATCATAACCTGTTCTTGCGACAAGTTTAAATCAAATTGGCAACGGTCTCCCATCCGTATCTAAATGAATTATAAAACCTGGAACGAATTGTTTTATAAATCCATTTTGATTAAACAATCTATAACCAGCAGAAAAATCATCTTTTATATTTGTATAGTAAATGTCAAAAGGTGTGATTGATTGATTTTTATAGTAATCAAGCATCTCTGCAATTCCATTACTTACTACTAATTCAGGAAGTTTATCCGAACCAGCAATATTGAAGTCATCCGGTGTAAATCTATTAATTAGATCTAAGTTGATGTAACCTTTAAATCCTGGATTAACTGTTGCAGTAACTAAATCTCTATAAAAAAGAGGATTAGAAGGGTATTGTTGATCAGTAAAGACTCCATTAATCATAAATCTATAATCCCTGAATCCTTCATCAGTTAATGAGTATCTTGCTCTTAATGAATTACGGAAAAGAATTAATTCATCCTGATTTTTAGCCCCTCTTAATCTTTCAAAAATTGTTCTAATTTGTGTAGCACTAAATCATTCAGTCCCAGATGGAATTCCTAAATCAGGAGGTACAGTTCCACCAAAATAGTATTGGATACTAATATGTTCTCTACCTGGAATATTTTGAGTTTCTAAAAATTGATTAAAATTTACTGTATCAATAATTACATTTCTTGTATTACCAGCAACGGAAATTCTATCCATTCATGAAGATTGTACTTCCATAATTAAAAGAACATTACTTGTATCTACATTAAACATTCTTATTGGTTCTTCAAAAACATATCCAGGTTTAGTAACTAATCTTATCACTAAGAATTTTTCAACTGGCGAAATTACTGTTGGACGATTTATTGTTCATCTAGGATCATTAGGTGGGTTTGTTGGCGCAACCGTAATATCAGTTGAATATTGTAGAGTTAATCCTTCAGAAAGTATTGAAAACAATTCATCGATTTGTGGGCCTCAAACAATTCCAGAAGATGTTCCAGAAACAGCTACTGATCTAGCAATATCATAGTAATTTGCTTTATTAATAAATAATAGGACATTAGTTAAATCTAGAGAAACAGGTGTCTCATCTTGAATCTGAAAATCTTCTGGGCTAATTCCAGGAGCTAAAGCATATCTTCCTCTTATTTGTTTTTGAGCTTGAATAATGTCAATTTTATAAAGTCTTAATAATCTTAAGAATTCTGCTTTATTGAATTCAGTTTCAAAAGGGTTATTAGGATCAAGAGGTATTGGTGTTGTACCTATTGAATATAATACTTGAACTTTTCCAGCATAAAGAGGATCTTTTGCAATTAAATTTTCATATACAGCATCGTCATTAATTCCCAATGATTGTGTATTACCAGTTAAAATAATTTGACCTATCAAATCAGTTGGATTTACTTGAATTTCAATTGGCAATCCAATAACTAATTTAAATCCAACAGTTAAATGGTTTAAATAATCATCATTAGTTACAAGCGATAATTCAACATTACCTCTTGAAGGAATTTTAACATTATATCTAATGAACAATTCATTATTAATATTTATCTGTGTGATATCACCTAATGGTACTCATCTATCTCCATGGAATCCAGGAGCTCTAAATTCAACCTCGATTGAACTTTCTAAAATTTGAGAAATTTGTTCAAATGTTTTATCACGGAACGGTACATTTCCACCAGGCATTGTTGGAAAGGTTAATCTTCCTAAATCAGAAGCAGAAGATCCTGAAGGAATAGTTTTCTCTGTTTGTAAAACTTGAATATAAGTTCTTAAATCAACAGATGTTATAATACCACTTGTATTTAATTGAACTAATTCTGTAGGAGAAGAAACGACAGCAAATTTTAATGGATCTTTTGCAACAAATTTAGCATTAATAGTAACACCAGGTATTACTCCATTATCAAAAATTAAAATTCCTGAAGTTGCATTTGTAAAATCACTTAGATAATTTCTTAAAATTGTTTTTAACTGATCCAATGAGAAGAATTGATCAGGTGGTGAAATTGAAATTGAATATTTAAGTTCAACCTCATTTCTAAATGATGCATCAACAATTGCCATTGCAGAGGCCTCCATTGCACTTGAAGATTGACCATTGTTTAGGTTATTTGCATAACCATTAAATAACAATCTATTAACTAAATCTGAGGTATCAATATTGATAATTGTAGGTATTGAATTAACATTTACTTCATATCCCTTTGTAGTATTAGAAGGGATAAATGTTCCTGAACTATCAATAGAACCAATTTGTACTACATCAGTTGGTAATTTAGGCATAAATCTAATTGCTAATGGGAATTGGTTGAATCCAGGAGGAGGAGTTGTTGAAAAAATTGAGCTTGGCTGAGTTTCAGATCAATTATATGTAAATGTTCCACCGGGTTGACGAGTAAATGTTCCGAATTCAATTTTAACAAAAGGAGCAATTGCTGGTATTGAACCAGTATTTGATCAAATTAAATTATCAGTTGAACCGGTAATTATTATTTGAGCAACATCGTTTATTTGAGATGTGGCATCAATAGTCCTTGTAACATTTGTAACATTTAATGATTTTATTGCTGATGGAAGCGCATTTGGATCATTAGCAACTTCTACCGAGTAGTAATTTGCTAATCCTAATGATGTAAACTCATATTTAACTTTAAAATTATTTAGAATTAAACTATTTAGTTGTATAGCTCTCATTGAAGATAAAGCATTTATAAAATCAGATAAAACCAAATAATTTATTCCATCATAACTATATTTAATGTTAAAAAATGTTTTGGCAACTGCCACACTTAATCCTGAAACAGTATAAAGTGTTGGATCTTCAGTAATAGATAAAGCATGTGTAGTTCCTGAAACAACCAATTTATTTGAAGTTAAATCAGAAGCCCTAACACCTGTTAATTCTTTTTTAGCTCTAATGTCCTTTATAATAACAGGTGTTCTTATACCTGGAGGTGTTGTTGATGATTCAACTGCACCATAAATTTGATGTAATGTGGCATCAACAACACTTAGACGGAATTCCATTTTATTTGTGAGTGAGGCATCAAAAATATCAGTATTAAGTTGTCTTATTTCAAATCATGGAAGCGAACTTGAAGTTCTTGCTTCTAATTTAACTCCTCTATCAGTTCAGTATGGAATATCAAATATTCCTCCTTCACTAATAATTTTAACTGCATTTGCTTGTATTCCTTCGGCTTGTAATGAATTAGCTCAAGTATCAAGAACTCTTGCACTTGTTCTAATAAATTTACCTGCAGGAACAAGCACCACTGTACTTGGTGCTGCTAGGAAGAAATTACCTATAGTTCCTGTTGTATGGTTATAAATCTCTACTGCATTCCTATTTCATGAAAAGTGTACATTACCAATAATATCACCTGCTGGACCAGTTCCAGTTGGAAGATACATTTTTGCATAAATATTTAATTCTGATAATAGGATATCATTAGATGTAGAATAATTACTTATTGCAGATTTAAATCCACTAAAATCATTTCACCCAATTACTAAATTATCCGATGAAGATCCTAAAGCGTATTGTAATGCTAACCCATTTTCAAGTGCGGGTTGTGTCATATTAACTGTGGGTCTTCATCTTAAAAGTGATAAACCAACTATACTTTCATTTTCACGAAAATCAACATTGAATGAAGTTAGTAAGTTATCAGTTAAATCTATTGATCCCCTTCAAACAATTGAGTTTCATTGTGCAGCTGTAAAACCATAAGTTGGAGTTGATGAAGGTCTTAGTCTAATTGCCATTGAAACTTGATTTCCAAGTAAAGAATTAGTATTAAGGAATGCATCTACACCAATCGAATTAACACTATTTGGAAGGTTAATAGCTGATATACCTGAACCTTGAAATGCATTCGAAAGAATTCTTTCTAATTGAGAATTATTTTCAAAATCTATTGTTCTTAAGTTTGGTGTGTTAATAAAAACATTTTGTGTAATTGTTTTTACTGCGGCAGGAATAAAAATAGATTCAAGTGTTGTATTATTCCCGAAAGGAGAAAATGCTATGTCTGTTGTAATAGATCCGATTTGCACAACATGAGGAGCTCAGGTATCTCAATCAGCTTTTGTGATTCTTGTTAAAAGGTGTCAACCTAAATTAATGACAACATCTTTAGTTAAAACAGTTCCAGTAAATGGTGTAGCTCTTCATTCAATATTATTTCATTGTGTTTGTGTGAATCCATATAAAGGAGTTAAAGAACCATTTCTTAAGTGTCCTGGCATTGATATTGAAGTTAATGAAGTACTAGCAAAAGCACTAGTAGATACAGTTATTATTGAATTAGGAATAAAAATATCTCTCAACAAAGGAGTTGTTTTAATGAACTCACTAGGTAAACTTGTTAATTGAGAATTTGGGGCAAATGTTAATGATGTTAAATTACTCATATTATTAAATGCCAATGTTTCAATTGTTCTAACTGAAGCAGGAATTGCAAGTGCCCTAATTTTTGATCCTTCAAATGCAACTCTTCCAATATAATTGACCATTTCTGGTATTACAAAATTCTCTAATTTGGAAGTACCAAAAAATGACCTTAAACCAATTGTAGTTAGAAGTGAACCACTTTCAAATGTAACAGAAGTTAAATTAGTAGCAATTAAAAATGTATTAGTAGAGATAGTAGTAACTTTAGCTGGAATAACAATAGTTCTAAGGATAGTATTTGAATCAAAAGCACCAGCCTGCCCTTGACTGATTATGGTTACATTAGGAGCCTGAGCTGCTCAATCAGCTAAGGTGATGTCTTCTTTTTGGTCTCAACCCAAGGATATTACAGCCGCTTTAGTTAAAATATCACCTAAGAAGATTTGACCGCCTCTTCATTTAATCCCATCTCATTGTGGCTGTGTTAATCCATATTTAGCTACTAAAGGATTAGTTCCTTTTAAGTGTGGTGGAAATTCAATATCATTCAATAAAAGAGTATTACTAAAGGTTGTGCTAGTAATAGAAACAACCTTATCAGGAAGATTAATCCGATTTATACTTGATGCACTAAAGACATTATTACCAAGGTTAACAAGGTTAGAGTTTGGACCAAATGTAATGGTTTCAAGTTGAAGAGTACTTCGAAATGCCTCACCATTAATAGTTACTACATTGTCAGGAATTTGAAGATTTGTTAGCCTTGAACCCATAAAAGCTTGTAGTGCAATAGTATTTAAGGAAGGCGGTAGATTAATTGAAGTAAGACCTGAATTTCTAAAAACTTCGTTTTCAATAGATGTTAATGTTGAACCCGCTTGGAAATTAACAGTATTTAAATTAGTTGCACCAAAGAAAGATGCAAATTTTATTGACGATATCCTTGAAGGAATGTCAATAGATGTTAAGATAGTGTTAAGTCTAAAAGCGGCACTAGCATTATCACCATTACTAATTTGGGTTACATTGGGAGCATCGTTTGCTCAATCAGCTAGTGTGATTGTTGTTTTAGTGTCTCAACCAATATTAAGAACTTCAGTTTTAGTTAAAATAGTTCCTAAAAATTGTGCTTTATTTCTTCAATTAATATTATTTCATTGGGTTTGTGTGAAACCATATCTTGGAGTTGTTGGAGGATCAAGTCTAAAACCAACCAACATAGAAATGTTGGTTAAATTAGGTGTGTCAATAAATGTTCTTGAACTAAGAACTTGAACTGTGTCTGGAAGATTGATTGAACGAATTGAAGAATTCTTAAAAACATCATTATTAAATCTAGTTATAGTAGAATTAGGGCCAAAAGTAATAGTGTTAAGATTAGGAGTCTCACTAAAAGTATTCCTTAAAATGTTTTGAACATTATCTGGTATATGTAATTCAGTTATATTAGAACCATCAAAAGAAAAATCACCAAGATAATTTAAGCTATTAGGTAAAGTAATTCCACTAATGTTTGAATTTCTAAAAGTTGCATGACCAATAAATTCTAATCTAACTGGTCCTGGTTCAAAAGTGATTGAAGTTAAGGAAGTTGTATTATAGAAAGATGCAAAGTTTATGCTTGTTATTCTTGAAGGAATAACAATAGATTGAAGGTTTGAATTGTTTGAAAAAGCAGCATTCCCTCCATTACCACTAGTGGCAAAAGCACTTATAGTATCAACATTAGGAGCATCATTTGCTCAATCAGCTAATGTTATTGATGTTTTCGTATCTCAACCTAATCCTCTAACTTCGAATTTTGTTAAAACTGTTCCTAGAAACGGCTTTTGAAAACTTTTTCAAATAATTCCATTTCATTGCGCTTGTGTAAATCCATATTTTGGAGTTGTTGCTGGAGTTCCTTGAAGAACACTTGACATTTTAATATCTCTTAAAGAATTTGTATCACTAAATGATCCAAATACCGACCCATTGTTTAATACTGTAACTGAACTAGGAAGATCAATCGAAGTTATAAAAGTGTTTTGAAAAACCCTATCTTCCATTGCAGTTAATTGTGATCCCGGTCCAAAAGTTACTTCATTAAGCTTAGAAAAAGAAAATAATTCAGCCCTCAGAACCAGAATGTCATTTGGTATTCTAATTTTTTCAAGTTGAGAATAACGAAATACTGCATTTCCAGTTTGATTAACAGAATCAGGTAAATCAATTGTAGTTATTCCAGTTTGAGCAAAAGCACTACCACCAATATAGTTCAATTCAGATCCAGGTCCAAAAGTTACATTTTTTAAATTGGTTGCATTAAAAAAAGATGCATAATTAATTCTTTGTATTGTATCTGGAATTGCAATGTTAACAAGGTTTGTGTTACTAGAAAAAGCTGCAGTGACTCCAGCACCACCTGAAAGATGTGGGCTTATTCGGATAACATTAGGTGCTCAATCAGCTCAATCCTGCAAGGTAATATCAGTTTTTGTATGTCATTCTAAAGCAACAACATCATCTTTTGTTAATTCTTGACCTAAAAATTGACTAATTCTAGGGGTAGGTTGAATGGTTTCCTGTAATTCAGAATTATTTTCTTCAACATACACTAAGGGGTTATCAATTGGTTTTGATGTTTCATTATTATTGGAAACTAGTAAGCTAGTACCTAAAATTGAACCCAATCCTATTATTGATAATGAGCCAAGCAAAATATTCTTGTTATTTTTTTTTGATTTCATAATGTTACCATCCTCTAAATTATTTTCACCTGATATCAAAAGTATCAAATGAATGAATAATAATAATTTTACCAAAAATAGATTGAAATAATTCAAATAAATTATTTAATTGATTGCTTAGGAATCTTGGAATTTTCTTAAGAAATAAAGGTATTTTAAGCATTTTGTCTATTCTATAAGTTGTTTATTTTGTCAATTATTTTTTTAATATCGAAGCCTTTTTGCTTGTAAAGTTCTTCACCATCCATTGATTTTCCGAACTCAAAACCACCAATATGAAGGTTTTTTTGATCAGTTTGATGGATTGATAATCATTTATAATCAGATGAAGCTTCAATTGTAACTAAGGCTTTCTTAGCTTTAAAAAGTGCTTCCATATCTTTTTTGCTTCAATTTAACAATTTATCTAAACAAGGTACTGAAACTACTCTTGTATTTTTCAATTTTTGTGCAATTTCATTTGCAAGTGAAACTTCAGAACCAGATGCTGCAATAACATAATCTGGATTTTTACATTCAATAAGTGAATAAGCACCTTTTTTAATGTCTTTTGTTGAACGATTAGCATCAAAAGATTTTAAATTTTGTCTTGATAGAATCAAAATGTTTGTATTTATTTTAGACTCAAATGCTTCAATTAAAGCATATTTAGTTTCAATTTCATCGCATGGGCGGTGAACATAAACATTTTCAATTGCTCTAAGCATTGGTAGTTGATCAAATGGTTGGTGTGTTGGCCCATCTCCTCCAACTTGATATGAATCATGAGTGAAAGCAAAAACATTTGGGATTTTCATCATAGCTCCAAGTCTAATAGCACTTTTCATATAATCAGAAAATACTAAGAATGTTCCACCAATAGTCTTTAAACCACCATGTAAATTGATTCCATTTGAAATAGCTGCCATTGCAAATTCTCTAATTCCTAGATAAAGAGCATTTCCACCATCACGAAATGATTTGTTAGAAATTGCTATTTGAGTTGAAGAAGAAACATCGACTCCTAATGAGAATATGTTGGTTACTTTTTCATGTAAATTACCAATTAAATCTTTAATATAAATTCTGGTAGCTAGATCATTTTTCTCAAATTTCACTTGACTTAAAATTGCATTAAAATCTACTTTATCGTTCATTCAAAGTTCGATTTCTTGTAATTTTTTAGGTTGCTTGGTTTTATATTCCTTAATTTTTGAAGATCATTCTTCGAATTTTTTTATTCCTCTTTGAGTTACCAATTTATTGAAATGGTCATAAACCTCTTTATCCATATCCCAACCATTAAAATTTGTTCCATAATGTTTATTAAATTTAGCAAGATCTTCATCGGTAACCATTCCATGATGTCCTTTAAATGAAGCTTGTGAGGCTAAACCTTCGGCAATGATGGTTTCTACCTCAATAAAAGAAGGTTTACCACTTTTTTGTGCTTTAATTATTGCTTGTTCAATATCACTAGGATTGTTTGAAATTTTTTGATAGAATCATTCATTAGCTTCAAATCTCATTTTTAAATTTTCAATACTTACTTGTGAAACTTCTGAATCCAATTGAAATTTGTTAGAATCGTGTAAGACGATTAATTTATCTAATTGTAATCTTCCAGCAATAGCACTTGCTTCATATGAAATACCTTCTTGTAAATCCCCATCACCTACTACAACATATGTATAATGATCAAAAACACTAGGAAAATCTTCTTTAGTTTTTCTTTCAAGGAATTTTTGAGCAATTGCCATTCCAACACCCATTGCAAAACCTTGTCCTAGTGGACCCGTTGAAGCATCAATAAAATCGTCATGTTCGTGTTCAAATTCAGGATGCCCTGGTGTTTTTGAACCTTCTTTTTTAAAATTAATTAAGTCCTGTTTATCAAGTAATCCTGCAAAATGTAAAATAGGATACACTGACATCGATCCATGGCCCGCACTTAAAACAAAACGATCACGATTAATTCATTTCCCATCTTTACTATTTAAATTAATAAATTTGGTAAAAAGTGTATAGGTAATTGGAGCAGCAGACATTGCCATTCCAACATGACCCCCTTTAGCTTCTTGGATTGATTTTAAACCAAAATATCTCATTGCATTTACATATTTCATTTCGTTGTTGTTTTTTGACATTTATATCTCCCATTTTTTTTAATAAGCATATTGATTATTAAAATATAATTATTATATAAAATAAAATCTAAATAAAAATATTAATGATTAATAATTAGGAAAATTTCTTGAACAATATTCTTTTTTTGTTATTTATTCAATTTATTAACCTGTTATTTGTTATAATTTCATTGTATTATCGTTATAGTTATATACGAATGATATGTTGCTAGAATATTATAAGAATTAATAAGTTATTAAGTCAATTATTGGTTGAATGGAAAAATTATGAGTAATTTGATAAAAATATCAAATAAAAATTTAAATTGAAAAGAGGCAATTAATGAAGGTGTTGATTTATTAGTTAAAAATGATTCTTGTTTACCTATATTTGCCGACAAAATTATTGAATCTGTTGAAAAATTCGGGCCTTACTTTATCTTGATGCCAAAATTGGCACTTGCGCATGCAGCTCCAGGCGATTATATTAAAAAAAATGGATTATCATTAATTGTTTTTAAGGAAAATATAAAATTTAGTGATTCATCAAGCCATGATGTACAATTATTATTTACATTAGCTGCCAAAGATGAATCATCACATATTGATTTATTAATGAGATTTGCTGAATTATTCCAAGAAGATAAAGAATTGATTAATAGAATTATTAAATCGAATAATATAGAAGAAATAAAACAAGAATTAAAGGGGTTGTTATAATGAAAAAAATATGTACTGTTTGTGGTCAAGGTCTTGGTTCAAGCTTGATTATTGAAATGAATGTCAATAAGGTAATAAAGGAATTAGGAATTGATTCTTCCTCGGTTGCGGTAACTCACCAAAATTTAAATTCATATTCTGCAGATCAAGGTTATGATCTTGTGATTTGTGGTGTTGATTTGGCTGATATGATAGATCCAGGTGTTGGCAAAAAAGTTATTTTAACAAATTTAATGGATAAAGATGAACTAAAGGAAAAATTATCAAAGGAATTATTATAATATGTTACCCTATGTAGATTCAGACATTAGCATTAATGCTGGTGATTGGTTTTTATCATTTTTCAAAGATTTTATCGGAACACCAGCTATTCTAATTGGGATGTTTGCGATGCTTGGTTCTATCTTGTTGAGAAAAAGTGGAACTCAGATTATTATGTCATTCTTTAAAACAGCTGCAGGATTTTTAATAATCGGTGGAGGAGCAGGGGTTCTAGTTGGTTCGCTAATCAGTTTTCAAACCTTATTTACTGATTTGTTTGGAATTCAAGGTTTAATTCCTAATAATGATGCTTTTGCAGGAAGTTTATTTGAGACGTTCCCTTCTATTGCCCAACTAGGATCTATTATTATGGTTGTTGCAATGGCCTTAAACATTTTATTAGCATCAACAAGTAGATTTAAGTATATTTATCTAAGTGGTCACGTATTATTCTATATGAGTATTATGCTTGCTGGAGTTATGGTTTTAGGGGCAAAATTAGATTTAGATAATGCTGGTGATTATACAGTAGCTCTAGTTGCAAGTGGAATGATTCTATCAATATATATGGTATTATCTGCTGCTGCAACAAAAAAATATGTTTCAAGAATAACAAAAACAGATGATATTACAATTGGTCACACAGGAAGTATTGGATATGTAATGTCTGGGATGATTGGTGATTTAATTTACAAAATTAAAAAAGGCGAAAACATTAAATACACCGAAGATATTAATTTCCCAAAAGGATTACAATTCTTTAGAAACACCTTTGCTTCAATGGCCGTTACAATGTTAATTGTCTTTTTAGTTGTTTATATCCCAGAAGGTATTATGTATAATACTGGTATTAAAAGCTTACCAACAGACCCTGAAGCTGGAGCAGCAATTTTAGCAATTTTTGGGCCTGATAGAGTTAACTGATTAGTGAAGTGTATATTAGATGCATTTACCTTCGCGGCCGGAGTAGAAATTATTCTTTATGGTGTAAGAATGGCGATTGGTGAATTAGTACCAGCATTCAAAGGAATATCAGATAAATTAGTTAAAAATGCTAGTGCTGCAATTGATTGTCCAATAATTTTTCCATATGCACCTAATGCAGTTTTAATTGGATTCTTATCATCAATGATTGCCGGAATTATCGGAATTGGAATTACAATTGGAATTAATGCCGCAGATGCTACATTACCTATTATTATTCCAGGTATTATTGCTCACTTCTTTTTAGGGGCAACATCGGGAGTTTTTGGTAATTCAAGAGGGGGGATTTTAGGAGCAGTAATTGGTTCATTTGTTCACGGACTAATAATTACATTAGTTCCAATCATTTTTATTGCCGGAGATTGATCAGTAAGTTCTAATCTAGGTTGAGGAGATACTGATTATCTACTAGGAATAATTCCTGGTTTAATTTCATTTATTGAAAATGGTAATTTGATGAGAACATTAATGGTATTAGTTCCTGGAGCAGTATTTTTAGGATTAGTAATCGATGGATTAATTAAAAATTTCAGAAATAAAACACCTAAAAATATTAGTAATGAAGAAAATGAAGTAATCGAAGAAGTCAACTAATCATATGAATAGTGGTTTTAGTATCTTAGAAATAAGTTTATTTGTTATATTCGGAATAATGATTTTAATAATCATTATTGCTTTAATTTGAACCAAAGTAATCAAAAAGAATGATTTTTCATTTGTTTCATATGAGTATTTTAATACTCCTATTGGTAAAAAAATGTTTCTTGAATTAATTAAAAAGGGAACATTAAAAAAAATTCATACTAGAGTTATTTTTAGAGTACCTGATTTAACGCTGCAGGCAATAAATAGTTTGTATATTGGTAATGAAAATATCTATTTAATATCTAAATCCATCACAAGTAATGTGGAACAAATTAAATATGAAAGTAATTCATTTTATACTGTTTCCAAGAAAAA
>JBOFVX010000040.1:0-2492 GCA_051653325.1 Metamycoplasmataceae bacterium | reverse complement strand
ATTTACAAAAGTTTTTAAAGCAATAAGTTTGTCTGTAGGATTTGTTGCAGATTCAATACTTTCTGCAGCTATATCTGAAATTGTTGTAGGACTTATGGTTTCAACCATTATATTAAATTTATCAGCCTCTATTTCAATGTTAGAATTTGGCTCAGCAAACCCTCTAACTAAAAATGTGATATTTTTTGAATTTTTCTCATCACTTACTTCATAAACTTTTATCGAAACATTAACAGTTGTTTTTACTTCGTTGTCAATACTTGCAGATAGAACGTCATAATCAAATCCTTTGTCTAATTTTGGAACAGTTGCAAATTCTAATAAAGCTGAGCGTTTTGCTTGAGGTGTTAAAGCACTTGTAATACTAGAAACCGCTTCATTAGAAGTTAATTCTTTATTGGTAGTAGTAGTTGGTTTAAATTTCTCAGCTTCAACTACAACTTTTTCTTCTGATGAAGAACAAGAAATCATTATTGCTATTGGTGAAATCGTTAATAACGATGCACTAATTCCTAATAATATTTTTTTTGCTACCATAAATCATCTCCTTTTAATTTCATACAAGCAATAGACATAACCATATAATAAAAAAATAATTTATTGCTTAATATTTATACATGTACATTATAACATTAAAGATTAATAAATACTTATAACTTATATAGAATATGATTAACTTCCAATGACAAAATTTATTGTAATGATATATTTAAATATTGCTAATTTTTAGAATTTAATAAGAACTAATATTGAATTTTAGTTAATATAGAATATTGAATAGTAATTAAATAAAATAATAATGCTTATATAAATCGTTAATCAATTTGATCATCTTCAAATCAATAATTTTATTTAAGATAATTAAAAAAATCATTTAAGTTTTATTACTCAAATGATTTTTATATTGAATTTATTAATTTTATTATGGAGCAGGATTAAATCCATTAATTGGGAATGTAACATCTAAAGGTCAAATATTAGTTCCAGAATGTTGCAAGACTGTAATTATAACATATATTTCATTTGGATCCCTATTTGATATTATAACATCCTTTACCTCATATTTGAAGCTACTAGATTCTACAAATGGGACCTCAGCTATAAGGCCTAGTGCCCTTTTTCTATCTTGCTGAGCACTTGAATAAAGAATGTTATTTTTCGCTCCTGCTGCTGTAAATATAGTTGATTTCGTTCTTACAGTGTTAATAAATTTCATCGCTTCCAACTCTAATGCAGTAAGATTATAAAAGTCTGTAATTTGAAGAGTGATTGTTTTATTATTTTCTGGTTTAATGGTTTCGAAAATTTTAACTACGACATTAATTCTTGAGGTAGTATTTCTATTAACATCAGCAGATAAAATTTCAAATTTAAATCCATCATTAAGTGTTGGAAGGTCAGTTCTTGTTAGATTATTATATATTTGTACTCTAGCACTTGGTAATGCTAAATCAATATTTTGTGCAGCTTGCAGTGCTTTAAGGGAAGCATTGCTAGTTGTTTGAGTTAATAAGAATTTCTTAGCTTGTGTTTCAAGACGAGATGTTAATCCTGTAACCTTAAAAGTTACCTCCTCAAAATTTGTAGCATTTGCTATTTGATAAACTTTAATTTTAATATTAACTGTTGTATTTACCTGAATATCAGCTGCGGCTGATACAATTTCGAAAGCAAATCCTGACTCTAATGTTGGAATATTTGCGGGATCAACAAAAGCTCTTAAAGCTAGAAGTTTAGCTGCCTGATTTGCTGCGTTTTGAATGTTTTGTGCAGCTCTATCAGAAGTAGTTGTAGGGCTTGTAGTTGCAACTGTTTTATTAAATAATTGTGCTTGTATTTCAAGAAGTGAAGTTAATCCCGCAACTTTAAATGGAACTTCCTTAAAGTTTCCGGGATTTGCTTCTTCAAAGACTCTTACCTGAACATTAACTGTTGTATTTACTTGACTATCAACTCCAGCCGTTAGAATTTCAAAAGCAAATCCTGACTCTAATGTTGGAATATCTATTGAATTTACAAATTCTAATAAAGCTAGAAGTTTAGCTGCATGATTTGCTGCATTTTGAATGTTTTGCGCAGCAACTTCCGAATATGTTGAAGGACTTTTTGTCTCAACTGTTATATTAAATTTAGCAGCTTCTATATCAACGCTTAAACCAAGTGTAAATTCTGCAACTCTAAAAATTACATTTTTAGTTTCTCCAGTTCCGGTTTTAGAAACAGTTATAGCAACGTCTATTGTTGTGTTAGTTGTTGTGTTTATAGTTGCTCCTGTAACTATAAATTCAAAACCTACTGCCAAGGTAGGGATATCTGCAAGTATTTCTAAGGATGCAAGAGCTTCTGCTGGGTCTTTACCATTAATCATTGCTGTTGCTTGAACTGGAGTAAGATCTGCTCTTTTAGTATTAACTTGTTTATTAAATTTTTCGGTTTCAGTATCAATGTCTGATTCAGGTTGAAATCCTGCAACTCTAAAAATTACATTTCTA
>JBOFVX010000039.1:0-2663 GCA_051653325.1 Metamycoplasmataceae bacterium | reverse complement strand
CAGAATTATAATCTTCTAAGGTTTTTTCCTTTAAGAAAAATAGGGGTAGATAATACTTCAATTCTTTCCATTAACCTTTTAGCTTTAAATGAACTAACTTCACTACCTTTAATAAATTCTTTTTCCAATTGTTTATATGAAAAATTAGAAGTAAAAAAAGTAGTTTTTTTCATTTGCATTCTGTGAGACAAAATAGAAAATAGAATTTCACTAATCATTCAAGCTGAATTTTTTTCTGAACCGATATCATCTATAAATAGAAAATCAACATCCTTCAAATCATCAATTGTTTTTTTATAACCGATATTAAACAATTGTTTTAAATGGTTTGCTAAATCATTATTATTAATATAAGCCACAGTTTTACCTTTCGAAACAAAATAGTTAGCCATCGTTTGTGTAAAAAATGATTTCCCGACCCCGAAATCACCATATAGATAAACACCTTTAAAATATTCATTATTTTGAAAGTTTTTAAGAATTATTTCTTTGAAATAATGTAAAAGCTCTTTGCGTTCTTCATTTCACATAAATTCATTATCTTTTAAACCTTGTTTATCATTTTTTGCAAATACCAAAGAATGATTCATGTTTGTAATATCTCTTAGCATAAAGTTGTTAAGATTTTCTATTCTTTTACCTTCTTCGGTGGGTACAATCTTTCTAGTGATAATTCCATTATCATTAATCTTAATTTCAGATGTATATAATAGATCACTCTTTTTTTCTTCTTCAATAATCTCGAAAAAAATAAGAATAGATTCCTCTATTTGTTGCTCATTAAGATTATTATCTTTTATTAATTTGATAATCTTCTTATTACTCAGGACTTGTTTTTTTATTTCATCAATATTAATATTCATACTACATCAATTCTTCTAAATCATCAAGCAATTCATTCAATGAAACTTCCCTCACCCCATCAAATGTTGTTTCTTTGTTATCAAAATGACCTCAATCCAATTCTTCAGATTTGTTTTTTGCTTGTTTTGATTTCATAGAATCATTTAAAGCATCAACTATTTCTTTATATGAAATCAGATTTCTTTCATATAAATCATTAGTTATTTTCTTAACATAATTCACAACAATTCTTCCATTATTTTCGAATGAATAATTAAGAATAGTATTAATAGAAGCATCACATAAACCAATATTTCTGGAATAGTTAATATATTCTTTTTGGCCAAATGTAATTGAACCCTTATCTAAAAATCTAATAAATTGTTCAGGAATAAGTGATTTTATAGCATCATCATTATTTTTAAATGCTGGAAGTTTTAAATCAGAGGTTTGATATTGGTAATCAGATCGGTCTTCAAATGAATAATCAAATATATCGAAATACTTAGCAGAAACCTCAATGTAGTCTTTTTTACTAATAGGTCTTGGTTTGTGCTCCAAAATTAATTGTTCAAACATTATATCACCGATTCTTTTTGTTAAATTAGATTTAAGCATATCATTCTCCAAAAATTTTTCAAGTGTTAATGGTTTTAATATAGTAATTAATCCATTCTTATTGTCATTTTTGCTAAAAGATCTAATTAACCCGACTGCTTCTAGGTTTTTTTTGGCTAAAATTAAGTCATCTAAACTCATTGACAATAATTTAGATAAATCATTTAAATTCACTCCAGGTTTATATGCATTATCGTGTTGATCCAAAGAGGCTAAATATTCATATAAAATGGTTGAATTAGGACTAATTATAGGTAAATAAAAGCTTCTGACAAATTTAAGGTCATCAGCATTAATTTTGTTAAAATTTTCGACAAAAAAATACAAAATTTTCATTTTACCCCCATTTTAAAACCAATCATTTAATTGACCTAAGATTATTATATTATTTTAATATAATACCTATTAAAAAACATTTTTCAATCATTATTAACAGGTATGTTATCCATATAAATATCCACACTTCCTTCTTTAGAAAAGCCAGTATTTATTAGGTCAAAATGCTCAAAATCATAGTTATCCACATTTTTAAAATTTCGCATTTTTTTCCTTCAATCATTGCTTGCAGTAATATTAAGAGTTTTATCAAAAAATCTTTCAAAATTTCCATTTTTACTATATAAAATAGGGATTTCTACAAAATCATAATTATTTTTTTCGAAATGCTCCGAAAGAACAGGAAAAATTAGTTTTTCAAGTAAATCTTTCTTCTTTTCAATAAAAACAAGCTTTTTCAACATTTCTCTATTAACTTCATTATCATTTACATACTCTTTCCCAAGGTTATTTTTTATTAATTCATAGCACTTATTGCCAACTTTATATTGTTCCTTGAAGAAATCGTCACAATTAAAGGTTGAATATCCCAATTCTTTTGCTTTTTCTAATAAAAAAGTTTTGCCAACGCACGTTTTACCAATTATTGCTATCATAATCACCCTCTTACTTATACAATATTAATATTAAATGTATAATATTCATATGAAATTTATATATTTGTGTGGCCCAACTGTATATGACAAGGTTCATATAGGAAATATGAGACCGATATTAACTTTCGACTTATTTATTAGAGCGATGAAACATTTAGGAACAAATGTTACACTCATTCATAATATTACTGATATTGATGACAAAATAATTGAAAAATCTAAAGAATTAAAAATATCTGAAAAGAAAGTTAGTGATAAATACTTTTCTTT
>JBOFVX010000038.1:0-12230 GCA_051653325.1 Metamycoplasmataceae bacterium | reverse complement strand
AAATGCTTTTGTTGAATTTGAAGATGAAATGAATAACCTTAATGTTTTTTGAAACCGTCTTACAAAATTTGATTTAACAACTTTATCAATTTTAGAGATCAAAAAGATTGAAAGGAGCCAACCCGAAATTTCAATGCTATTTCAAGAATATCCTGACTTTATCACAATGTTTAATAAAAATATTTTCATTTATGAAGAGTTAGAAAAATACTATTTTGAGTTAGAAAAATTTTGTCGAGAACTTGGGTTGAGTGATGAAATCTTAATTAGAATAATGAGAGAAAATGCAGCGGGAAAAATATTAGATGCTTATAATACAGCCGGAATTTTAGAGAAGAAATATGTTATTAGTAATTGATATTTAGATAATGTAATTAGGACGGACAATTTTACTAAGATTAAAATTGATAACTGAAAAACAATAGTACTGTTAATCGAAAAAATATCTACACATTTTTCAAATTTTGATAACTTTTTTGTTTATCTTATGAATAAGGAATCATTGAGTCCACTTAATGTTTTCTTTTTTATAAAAGGTTTCCATTTTGAAACATATTTAACAGATTTTATTGAAAATAATTGATTAAAATTTGATTATGTATTGCCAATTGTTGTTAACGAAAACGACATAACATATGAAAAAATTCAATATGCAAAAATGGTCTTTCAATTTGAGGAACATTTTATGAATAAAGAAAACATCGCTTTAGTAGATAGATATAATAATATCAATAAGGAAATATATCATACAGAGGATATCGATTGAAGTATTATTATTAAGGAAATTTATCAAAAATTAATTATTACTTGAAGAAACAAAATAAATGAATCAACTAATAAAGCAGACATTATTGAAGTTTTTAGAATTAGTAATTTAAAAAGACATCCGAAAATTAAATCATTTATGAAGAAGCACTTTAATTCTTTATTAGAAATATTTCCAATTTGAATCTCCCGTCCAGAAGATGTTTCAGATATTATTGATTGTAGTCCTAAAATATTTGATTATGGAATATTTGATGAAGCGTCGCAAATGTTTTTAGAAAGAGCTTATCCCATTTTATACCGTACAAATATAAAGGTAGTTGCGGGTGATCAAATGCAACTGAAACCTTCTTCATTCTTTAACAATAGATATAATGAAGGTGATGAAGATGATGATGAAGAAGAAACAGAAGAATTAATTGAAATTTATAGAATTAATTATCGTGATCTTGATTCCTTATTATTAAGGGCTATTGTGTCAAATTGAAATGAAATACTATTAAATAATCACTATCGTTCAGAGTCACAAGATTTGATTGAATTTTCAAATAAAAATATTTATAACGACAAATTAAATGTCGCTTCTTTTAATAAAAAACTGGAAAAAAGCGCTTTAGAAGTTATTAATGTTGATGGATATTTTGTTAATAGAACCAATAAAGCAGAGGCTGCTGAAGTGTTAGAACTTATTACTAATAATTTAAATGATTATGAAAAGATATTAGTAATTACATTTAATGAAGCTCAATCAGAATTAATTACTTCTAGAATTCTTGCTAGCAAAAATAAAGCAATGATTGATAAGCTAAGAGGTGCTAAACTAGTAATAACAAACCTAGAAAATGTTCAAGGTAATGAAGGAGATCTAGTTATTTTATCAGTTGCTTATGGTAAACCATCTTATGATAGGAAAATGAGAAATGCCTTTGGTCCAATAAATATGGATGGCGGGAAGAATAGATTGAATGTAGCAGTCACAAGAGCAAAGAATCGTATGATTGTTGTCAAATCATTTAGAGCAGAGGATATGTCAGTTTCAGCAACTAATGTTAATGCACAATGTTTTAGAGATTTTATTGTTCATTGTGATAATGTTTCGGACAATTTAAATATTGAAAGAAAATGACTAACATTTGATTCTCAATTCGAGAAGGAAATAAAAGATTCATTATCTAAATTTATTTTAGAACAAGATGGATTTATCATCTTACCCAAATATAAAATTGGAACTAAAAGAATTGATGTTGCTATTTATGATAATTATACAAAAAGAATAGCTCTAGCAATAGAACTACATCAGTGAGATCATCATAGTGATGAGATATTAGAAGGTTTTGATCGTCAAGCTTTTGTTAGAAATAGAGGCTATAATATTTATAATATTTTCGAAACAGATTGAAGAAAAAATGAAGCACTAATACTTAAAGATATTGCCAAAAAAATTAAAGATTATAAAAAATTATTTCACCAAATCAATTAAAGCATTTTTAACAAAATATGAAGCTCCACCTTCATATGTTTTTGTAGCAATATCAATAATTTCTGGTCTAGCATCATCCCGAGTTATCGATGTTCCAACATAATTTAACATTTCAATGTCATTTCCTGAATCTCCAAATGCCAACATTTCTTCAATTTCAAAATTATAGAATTTATCATTTATATATTGAAGAGCTGTTGCTTTATTTACATCTTTCATAATTATCTCAATAAATTGTGGATTTGTATTTGCATAATCAAATTTATTAGAAATTTTTCTTAAGTTATCCATTAATGTTAATGGATCCTTTATGGGTTCAGCAAATTCCACACATAATTTTGAAATATTTTTCATTTTATTTACATCATGAAGAATTGAATATTTAAAAATTGTGCTATTATCTTCGTGCTCTATAGTAGTTTTAATCATTTCTTTAAAACGTTTAGAATCATTTTTCACAAAAGAAATACTTTCATTTTCACCATAAGCAAACACTATTGTAGAGTGAGGCAAGTGTTTATCTAAAAAAGCAATAATTTTAGGAATTTCACTATGAACAACTTCATCTTTAAGAACTTTATTTAAAAGCAATTCTTGTTTATCAACCGAATATATTTGACATCCATTAAGTCCAACAATATAAGAGTCCTTAGGCATAGTAATACCAAATCTGACATTAATATCTAGAACATCTTTATAGTGTCTACCAGTAGCGATTGAAAATTTCTTACCCTTAATTGCTCTATGTATTTCATCAACAACTTCAGGATAAATTGTATTATGATGCATATGATCTATTAATGTACCATCTAGATCAGCAATTATTCATTTAAATTCATTCATATATTCAACCCCATGTAGTTATATATTATATTATATCTATATAAAAAGGGAATTAAAATTTCTTAGCTAAAGCAATTAAGTGATCTTTATCAATAATTTCTTCTGCTGTTAATGAAGATTTAGCATCAGTTTTTGTTCCATCATAGATTACAGTTTCAACATGACTTACACCCATAAATTTTAACGTACCTTGAAGATATTTTTCGAATTCCCCGAAACCATATCAACCTAAAATGGCACCTTGTGAAAGAATAAGTTGTGCTTTAACATTATGATTTAATAATCCAATACTTTCTCCATTGCCTTTATATTTATACTTGAATGTTTTACCAGCTTGTAAGACATTATCTAAATAAGATTTTAGAGCTGTTGGAACATTGAAATTAATCATTCCAGCTGAGATTACAATTTTATCAGCGGACTTTAATTGTTCAATTAGTTCGTCTGCTTCTTCATTAAAAAATTGATTAAAATTTTCTGAAGTTAAAATTCTTGAAACTTTATCAACTTTATTTAAGTCTAAAATTTCTACTTTATCATTTGGATTTGCTAATTTGTAGTTTTCTATGAAAATTTTTACAGCTTTATTAGTTAATGACCTTTCACCATTAACACTACTTTCAATTACTAATACTTTACTCATAATATTTCTCTTTTCTTTATTTTAAATATTGATTCATTCCACGTGGTTGAGGGATTGGATCTCTTTTATGTTTTGTGTTTTGATGTTGCTTTTCGATTTTTTCAATAATACTTTTATCGAGAGGCTTATGCTTTATAAATGATTCGAAATCATTATAAGTAAAACCTAATTCTTTTTCATCCTCTTGATTATCTCACAATCCAGCCGATGGCGCTTTAAAAATTATTGAATTTGGTAATTTTAATAATTTTGCCATTTCAAAAACTTCTGATTTATGTAAGTGAATAATTGGTAATAAGTCACAACCACCATCACCATATTTAGTAAAATATCCCAAATAAAATTCTGCATAGTTATCAGTTCCTAAAACTAAATATGATTTTTCTTGAGCGATTGCATAAAGTGTTGACATTCTCATTCTTGCTTGTAAATTAGCTTTTGTTAAATTTTTTGTTAAGTTCAATTTTTTAGATAAAATTTCAAATTCATTTTTTAGATCGATAATTTGATGACTCAAATCAATTGTTTTACATAATTCCAGACCATCATTTAAATCATTTATTCTATTGGATATTGGCATAAGTATTCCTAAAGAGTCATTAGGAAAAGCTTCTTTAGCAATTGCTCCAACTAAAGCAGAATCAATACCACCACTTATTCCAACAATTACACCTTTGGCACCAGCTTTTTTTACTTCTTCTCGCAATCAAGAGACTAAGTATTTATAATATTTTAGATATTCCATAATTCTCCTATATTTTATATTTTTTTAGAATTTCATCAATTTTATTATCATCAATTTCTTTGATTTTTTCTTCAGTTTTTTTGAAAGCATCATTAATTCTTTGTTCTGAATAATTCATTGTTTCATCGCTTGATTCAACAGTATGAACAACATCAAAATATTCAGTTTTTGGATCAATAATTAAATCATTTTGAATTTCCACCTTAATTATATTGTTGCTTATTTTAAGGAAGTTATTATCAAGTGCCTGCTGTTTGTTATCCATTTTATATTTTTCAATTGCAATACCATTAGGATTTTTAATAATAAATGTTGTGTCATTAGCATTTGATATTTTTGCAATAATAGTTGGCTTTAAGCTTATAAGAGTAATTATCTTTCCGCCTCTTGTAGCTCTCGATGAATAAGCAATAGTCGAGAAATTAATTTGTTTAATCTTGTTCTTATCATTAATTAATAAAATCTTTTCTTTATTATTAGAAATAATAAATGATGTTACAAAATTCTTATCTAATTTAATTAAAGTATTACCAGCTGGTCTTAATCCAAAAATTGGAACTTCATTTTCACTAAATTTAACTGTATAACTACGATCAGTAGTAATCATAATATCTTCCATCCCATTTGAAACTTTAACACCCACTAATTCATCATGTGGCTTTTTGAAACTAATTGCTCTAATTGGTTTAGAAATTCTAGTTACATTAAATTCATTAAATGGAACTCTTTTCCCAATTCCTTGCTTAGTAACTAAAACAACATAACCTTTGGTTTCAAAGTTGGCAACATCTAGACAGCCAACAATTCTTTCGTTATTATCAAAGTGTGCAAAATCCGAAATATATTGCCCAGTATCTTTTCATTTACATTCTAATATTTTGTGAATAGGAACAATAATACAGTTACCAAGATTTGAAAATACTAGCAACTTGTTTGTAGTATTTGAAGCACGTAAATGAATTAAATAGTCATCATCTTTAATTCCAAAAGTGTTTAATTCATTTGATTCATAAATTCTTGGAGAGAATCTTTTTAAATATCCATCTCTAGAAAGCGAAATATAAGTAGGTTCTGATTTTATTAGTTCATCTTGTCTTATTGAAACTTCAAGTTCATTTTCATAAATCAAAGTTTTTCTTGGAACACCAAATTCTTTTTTAATTTGTTTTAGAATACTAATTAAATATTGATCAAATTCATTTTGATTATCTAAGACATTTTTACAGAATTTAATTTTTTCTAATAGATCTTCTTTGTCTCTTAAATAAATACTTACATCTGTTTTATTTAAACGATATAGTCTTAATTCGGCAATTGCCGTTGCTTGAATTTCTGAAAAGCCCAATTTCTCCATCAGGTTTAAAATTACTCCTCTTTTTGAATCAGTTGATTCCCTAATAACTTTTATTACTTGATCAGGAATTTCACTTACTCTAATTAATCCATTAATAATCTCTAATCTCTTTGTATATTTCTCATAATCAAATTTAATAGCTTTTCTTTTAATGTCTTTAATATGCAAAATATATGCTTGAAGCATTTTACTAATACCCAAAACACGAGGAGCATTATCCTTTATTGAAATCATATTGTATGAGTAGTAGATTTTAAGATCCGTTTTTTGTAAAAGGTAATTTATAATTACATCTGCATTTGCCTCTTGTTCAATAAATATTGCTATTGATATTCCGTTACGATCAGTTTGATCCCTAACTTCCTTAATACCATCAATTCTGCCTGAAAATCTTAATTCATCAATTTGTCTGACTAATTTTGATTTAATAACTCCATAAGGAATTTCAGTAATATTGATTCATGTTTCTTTTTTTTCTACAATTTTTTCATATTTAGAACAAATAGTAATCCGACCTTGACCTCTTTCAAATGATTGTTCAATTCCCTTTGTTCCATAAATAATTCCACCTGTTGGAAAATCAGGCCCCTTAATATGTTTTAATAATGAATTTAAAGTAATTTCTGGATTTCTAATCATTGCAATTGCTGCATCTAATATTTCTAATAAATTGTGTGGAGGAATTTCAGTTGCAAAACCAGAAGCAATTCCTCGAGCACCATTTACTAATAAATTAGGTAAATAAGAAGGAAGAACAACTGGCTCTTTTTCGGTATCATCAAAATTAGGAGCAAAAGGCACTGTTTTTTTATCTAATTCATCTAACATTAAACTAGCTATTTTTTCAAGCTTAGTTTCCGTATATCTCATTGCAGCAGCAGGATCATCATCAATCGATCCTTTATTACCATGCATTTCCACAAGAGGCATGTTCATTTTTCAATCCTGACCCATTCTAACTAATGCTTCATAAATTGAGCTATCTCCATGAGGATGATACTTACCAATTACATCACCGACAATTCTTGCTGATTTTTTAAATGTCTTATTATGTTGTAAACCTAATTCAGACATTGAAAAAAGAATTCTTCTTTGAACAGGTTTTAATCCATCTCTAATATCAGGAAGTGCTCTTTGTTGAATAATATATTTAGAGTAACGGGCAAAACGATCAGACATAATGTAATCTAATGATTGGTGTTCTAGTTTTTCATTATTAATAAAATCATTTTTGTTTTCTTTAGCCATTTTTACTCCTTATCTTTTATATTTCGAAATCATCTTCCATTGTGAATTTAACATTTTTGTTAATTCAATCTTTTCTTGGTTCAACGTTATCACCCATTAAGATTGAAACCCTTCTTTCAATGATTGCCACATCATCAAGAGTTATTTTAATTAATGTTCTTGTTTCTGGATCCATTGTTGTTTCTCAAAGTTGCTCTGAGTTCATTTCTCCAAGTCCTTTATATCTTTGGATTTCAACATTACTTTTTTCTTTTAAAAAGTTTTTCAATTCTTCTTCATTTCATAAGTACTCTTGAATCGTCTTACCCTTTTTAGTGTATTTAAGCTTGAATAAAGGTGGTTGAGCAATATAAACCATTCCTGCAGTAATAAGTGGTCTCATATATCTAAAAAAGAATGTTAATAGTAGTATTTGAATGTGAGCGCCATCTGTATCAGCATCAGTCATGATAATAATTTTGTGATATTTAGCTTTTGTAATATCAAAATCTGAACCAATTCCGGCATTTACAGTATTTATAATTGTTCCAATTTCTTCATTTTTAAGAATATCTAGTAGTTTAGCTTTTTCAGTATTAATTATTTTTCCTCTCAACGGAAGGATTGCTTGATACTTACGATTACGACCAAGCTTAGCACTACCACCAGCAGAATCACCCTCAACTAGAAATAATTCTCTTTCACTAGGAATCTTACTTTGAGCAGGAGTTAATTTACCAGAAAGGATTTTTACTTCACTAAGTTTATCCTTTGTTTTTCTTGAATCAGCCCTTGCTTTTCTAGCGGCATCTCGAGCTTCTTTTGATTGTCTAGATTTCATCAAAATTTTCTCTGATATTTTCTTATTCTCATTTAATCAAAATTTAAAATCTTTTTGCATTACATCATCAACGAGTTTTTTAATTTCAGGTGTTGATAATTTATCCTTTGTTTGTCCAGAAAATTCTAAGAATGTTTCCGAAATCTTAACAGAAATAATAACTGTTAATCCTTCACGAACATCAGGTCCTTCAAAATTAGGTTCTCTATTTTTGATATATCCTTTTTCACGTCCGAAATCATTAATAACTTTTGTTAACATATTTTTGAAAGCAGTTTCGTGTGTACCACCTTCTTTTGTTTTAACATTATTGACAAATGAAATAATAGTTTCTGAATAACTATCTGTATATTGCATTCCAATTTCAACTTCCATATCTTTATTTTTATCTTTTAGAAAAACTACATTAGAAATATTAGTTTTATTTGAGTTAATAAATTCAACAAATGATTTAATCCCATCATCATATTTAAATTCATCTTTACCACCACTAATTTCATCTTTAACAATAATTTTTATTCCTGATAATAAGAATGAAGATTCTCTTAATCTTTCAGCAATTATTTCATATGAAAGTTGTGAATGTTTAAAAATTTTATAGTCAGGTCAAAATTGGATTTTAGTTCCTCTTTTTGTTGTTGGTCCTATTTCATGAGTTCTTTCGATAATGGTATCTCCATTTTCAAAAGATGTTACATATTCTTTTTTGTCACGATAAATGGTAGCTATTAATTTTGACGAGAGAGCATTAACAACAGAAGAACCTACACCATGTAATCCTCCTGAAGTTTTATAAGTATCAGCATTAAATTTACCACCTGAGTGCAATTCAGTAAAAACAAGTTCCACACCTGTTTTACCTTCTTTATGCATATCAATTGGAATCCCTCTTCCATTATCTTCAACAATGATTGAAAGGTCTTTTTTAAGAGTTAATTTAATTTCTGTAGCAAAACCAGCAAGTGCTTCATCCACTGCATTATCAAAGATCTCTCAAACAAGATGGTGTAGACCATTTACATCTGTTGAACCGATGTACATTCCTGGTCTTTTTCTGACTGCTTCAAGACCCTTAAGGGTTATTAGTTTATCTGCATTATAGTTAGACATATTTATTAATTATATATAATTTACTTTAATTTAGCAAAAGGTATTTAAATTAATTGATAAATTTAAAACCATTGAATTATCTCAATAATAAATGTCTTAATAGCTAACAATAAAATATATATTTTAATAAATTTAAATTAGAATTTAGTGAGATAATTTATTCATGAAAAAAAATCCTATTCCAGAAAAGATCATTAAAAATTTTGAATCCTATAGAGAGGAAGTAAATAAGTCTAGAATATTGCTCATTTCTTCTAGAGATATCTTAGATAAAAAACTTAATAAAGAAACAATTAACAAAATATCTTATCCTCATGTTGTTGCTATTTCTACTTTATTAAGAGCAGTTATTGAGAATTTAACATTTTCAAGTTTTTGAGCAGAAGATAAACATTCAATTAATGGAATAATCATTAATCGTAAAGCCACTTCATCTAAATTTATGGATGAGATTGAAGAGATTAATCATAATTGATTTCCTAAAACCACAATTCATGATAAACATGGTGAACTTTCAGAAGATTTATTGAAGAAATATTATGAATTCTTAACGCTATTTTATAATAAGTCAAATGAAACAAAAGTTAATAATTTAAATTGAGGACCTAAAGATGATATTAACAAAATTCTCGAAACCTTTGATTTAATCGTTGGAAGGCTATCTCACTTATTATCTCATCATGAAGTAAAACTATTTAAGGAAAATTATGCCTATTCAATAACAATTAAAGATGATAAAGTAAATGGCGAAATAATAGAATTATTAGAAGAAAATAAAAAACCTCATTAATAGGTTTTTATATCTTGACTAAAGTATTGAGTATATTCTTACTTATCAATTAACTTAAAGTAAATCTCCCTGATTCGATTTGTGTTCTTGAATCCTGAAAAACGTATCCTTCTTTGGCAGTTAAAACAACTCTGTAATATTCATCAGCCCCACTTGGATATATCAATTCGATTTCCATATTGTTAAGATTTTCTGCATTTAAATCACTTGCACCATAAAATAGTTTTAGAAGTGTAGGTAAATTTTTATAATTATCATTTTCAATATCAGTCTTATTAAGTGAATCTCTATATGTTGGTTCAATATCTAGAACAATAGGATTTGTGAAAAATTCAATTGAATTAATACGATCAACTTCCTCTCCATTGACTACAAAGGAATATCCATAACTAGCTACAAGTGTAACTACCTGTTTATTAAATCCTGGTTTTGGTGGTTCCAAGGTTATTATTTCCTCGATATTAAAGATATCTTCTAATGTTAAGCCATTGAATAATTTTTCAAGAATTTCTAATCTTGATCAATAATCATAAACATTAGGATCTATAAGTTCTAAAAGCTCCAAATGATCTGGTATCTCATCTAAAGTTTCTCTTGCTGAAACATCAAGAACTTTTTTTAAAATGAATCCATGAGAACTTAATGAACGTGAATCATCACTAAATAAAAAACCACCATTTACTAATGACAAAGTAATTGAGTAATAGCTATCATATTCATCTACAGGAGCATTTAAGGTAATATCCATTTTTTGAATATTTTCTAGTGTTAAATCCTTTTCACCAACAAACAATTTTTGAAGAACAGATAATTCTTTAAAATTTTCTCCATCTATATCAGTATTGCTAATATCAGGATTAAATAATGGTATGATATCAAGAATAACATCAACAGTTTTAAAACTACTTGAAGTTAATTGATCAATAGATTCTCCAGTATTATCTAAAAATGTATAACCATTTTTTGGTTTAATAGTAATTCAATATTCTTCATACGGTAAAAAATCCACAATAGGTAATTTGTTCAAAACAACAACATCCATAAATACTATATCTTCTTCTTTAATACCATTAAATAATTTACTCAAAACAGAAATTGATCTATAACCATCATTCTCTAAATCGACATGAGTTATAGTTCCAGTAGGACTTTCTTTCTTTGTTACATCTAAAACAATTGAAACAATAAAGCTTTCCGAACTAAATTCTTTCTCACCATTTATTCAATAACCTTCATTTGCAATCAAAACAATTTGAACATTATTTTGATTATTTATTTCAATAGTAACCTTTTCCAAAATGTCCTGATCAATTCCATTAAATAATTTTCTTAAAGTTGTTAAACTTTTGTAGTTATTATTAATCATATCCTCTTGTGTAATTATAGGATTACTTTTTTTAGTAATATTTAAGTTAAAACCAATTGTTGTAAAAGGATATGAAGTTATTGATTGAACCATTTCTCCATTAACAAGAAAGGCAAAATCATTTAAGGCATTAAGTCTTATTGTATAAAAAGGATCTTCTTTTTCAAGAGATACTTCAAGATTTTCAAGGTCACTAGCATCTATACCATTAAAAAGACTTTGTAAAAAATCAATATTATTAATTAACTCTTCAGTAAGCTCATCATTTGTGTAATCAATTTGAACATCTTTAATTCGAACAAATTCAAAAATATTAGGCAATAATGTAAATTCCTGAGATTCTAATGTTCCTCCGCCATTAATTAAATATCCATTTTTTGCATTTAATATAATTTGTTGAGGTGAGTTTTCTAAAACTTCTCCAATTAATTCTACATCCATATTTTCTAAGTTATTTTCATTTAATCCCTCGAAAACTTTAGAAAGTGTATTAAAATTTTTATAATTTTCATCCTTAAAATCAATGACTCTAACTTTAGGATTACTTTTAGCTTCAATGATAAAATTAGAATTATTAACTGATGATCCACACGAAGTAATAGCTATTAATGGTATAACAGACGCACTAACAACTATCATACCTAACGACATTTTCTTAATTTTTTTTATCATTTTACTACCCCTCTTTAATACTACCTCTTATATGCTAAGAAGTTAACTAATAATTTGTTATTTTACATTATTTTCTTTTTAAAAATAATTATATACTATAACTAACTATTTAATTAATATTATTATATCAAGAATTAATAATAAAAAAAGACTATAAACAATTGTGCTTATAGTCTAATTATTTTTTAATATTTATTAAGGTGTAACATTATTGTAACTAAATTCATTTGATACTAAAATATTTGAACTAGTGCTTGCAAAAACAAATCCATCATTAGCTGTCAAAGTAACTGTTCATTTACCTGCATTTTCCTTTAAAACAGCAGAACCAATATTATTAAAATCAGTAATTCCACTAAATAATAGTTCAAGCGCTTTTTCATTAAGATCTGTT
>JBOFVX010000037.1:0-7993 GCA_051653325.1 Metamycoplasmataceae bacterium | reverse complement strand
GCTAAAACTGACCCAACAATAATATCAACAGATATTGAAGGTGATAGTTACAAATCATTAAGAACACTTCAGAAATTATTTAACGGAATAACACAAAGTGATTTAAATAACATAACAGTAACAAAAGAAAATATTAGTGGAAGCATTTATGTTATTACTTTAAAAGCTAATGATGGTTATACAATAGGTGGGCAAAGCACATTAAAAAGTGCGGAATTTACATTATCAGTAGAGTTGGACATCAAAGCAAAAATTCTTTCACCTTATGAAATAAAATCAGAAGATGTGGATAATGATGCCTTTAAAAGTTATGCAACATTACAAAAACTATTTGAATTTGACCCTACAATTACAGAGACAATTCTTAATGAAGCAGTTGTTGTTACAATGACACCAATGACTGGTAATGATCCACGTATTATAACGCTAACAGCAAATAAAAATTATGCAATAAACGGGATGTCAAGTCTTGATTCAAATAATTTTATAATTCCAATTAATTATATAATTGAAAAGGCATCGACTGTTCCAACAGATATTAAGCCAAGCGATATTACTCTAAATAAATATAAAATGTGATCGGTTGTTTCAAAACTATTTGCTGGATTAAATTTTAATGAAGAAATGCTAGTAAATCTTGATATTGAATTAATTACAATTACTGTAGATTCAAGCTACCAAATTAAATTAACTCCTTTAACCAATTACGAAATTAATGGTGGATCACTAGGAATAACTTCAGATACATTTACTGTTTCTGTTACAAACATTATTATTACAAATATAGCAACTGCTCCTATCGATATAACATTAGGAAAACTTGAAGATTCTGCATATATTCAATCAATAGAATTCTTAAATAAATTATTTAATTTAGGAGCATTATCTCAAACTGTTATTGATAATGTGATAAATGTTGAATTTTCTAATGTTATTGCTTCTGAATATATAATTAAATTAACTTCAAAATCAATTGATTATAGAATTAATGGTCAAACAATGCATGAATCAAATTCATTTACCATCGCCATTAATATTGATATTAGTAAAATCGATCCTGTCATTGAAGAAATATCAACATTCGATACTCGCCCTGGAACTACATTAGAATCTTTAAATACACTTAAAAAAGTGTTTAACATTAATATTGATCAATCAATAATTGATAATGGTTTAGAAGTTACATTTAATCCAGCTACTGGTAATAATAGCTCTATTACCCTTACTGCAAAACCTGGTTACATTATTAATGATGGTATTAGGAGTATTCAATCATCAACATTCCCTGAAAGAATTGGAATAGCTGGAACCCCAAGAATGACTCCTCTTGCCACCTTAAATGAAAATGATATTGCTAATTTACATTCACTTCAAACCTTAGGTAATTTCTTTGATGGGTTGACTGCAGAGATTCTTGCAAACAATATAACTTCAAAATTAAATACTCTAGAAAATGGCTTTTACACGATTACATTAAGAGCTAATGAAGAAAATCTATTTCAAGGGGGAAGAGAAATTACTTCGGTAGAATTTAAGTATAATGTTATTCTTAATGTTTCCTCAATTAGTCCAGTAACAAATGCTCCGACCAGAGATGATATAAATCCAGCAAATTTAAATACCATGACAACTTTAAATAAATTATTTTGAAATTTACCAGATGATGCTCTTAATAAATTAACCGCAGAAATAGCTCCAGGAAGCAATACTGTTGTTCGTTTGAGAACAAAAGATGGCTATGTCTTTACAAACTTATCACGTACTATATCATCTGTTCGCTTTACACCACAAAATTAATTAGATTCTTAAACAATAAATTCAACTAGATTTTATTATTTATTTCTATTTAATAAATGGGTCATTGTATATAAAGATATTATTAACTTAAGGATAATAGTGAAATTTAGTATCTTGATTTTAAATTATATTCAAAAGATGTAACTGGTAAATTATAATTAAAAACTTCGACATTCCAAGAGATTTGTTATTTAATTTGACAAAATTATTCATTTATAAGCTTAAAATAATATAATTAAAAACAATAGTTAAGAATATAATTATTGTGATTAATAAGATGATCAATTAATTTAGTTTTGTTAGATTATTAACATAAAAAAATATATGACTATTAAGAATGGAACCAATTATGAAAACCAACTTAAAAAAACTTGCATTAACTAGCATGGCAGTTAGTGTTTTTGCTGCACCATTAGTTGTTCTTGCTTCATGTACTACTTTCTCAAAAATTAACTATGATATAACTTCTAAGCCATATCCTGAAATAACAGAAAATGATATTGAAGGTAATAACTATATGGAATTATCTACTCTTGAGAAAGTATTTGATGGAATAAACGAAGAGAATTTGCAACATTTAATAGTAACAAAAAATGAAATAACTGATGGTGGGGTTTACACTCTTACTTTGGAGGCTAAAAAAGCCTATTCAATTCAAGAAAAGTCAATTTTAATTTCTGAACCATTTACATTAATAAATCATGATTTTGATCTTAATATTAGTTTGATAGACAATCCTATTGTAGATATTGAGGATATTGAAAATAATCAATTCATGCAATTATCAACACTTGTAAAAGTATTTGATGGAATAAATAATGATAAGCTTAATAATCTAACAGTTTTATTGAATACTGTTGTTCCAGGAAGTATTTTTACAATTACCTTAAATGCAAATAATGGTTTTACAATTGGTGGGGAAACAACATTAACATCAAATCTACTTAAAACAGATGTAATTCTAAATATTACCGCCAAAACTCTTGCTCCTTTTTCAATATTAGGAATTGATGTTAATAATGACAATTTTAAAAGTTTTGCAACTATAAATAAATTATTTAATTTGGATCCTTCAATAACTCAAGAAATACTAGATGTGGCAGTTACAATTACTATGAACCCAATGACCGGTAGTCAACCTAGAATTGTAACTTTAACTGCTAATAGAGGATATAATATCAACGATCAACCCACTTTGGATTCTAATCAGTTTACATTGCCGGTTAATTATATGATTAATATAAACAATATTGTTCCAACTGATATAAAACCAAGTGATATTGATGGAGATAAATTTAAAGATTTTAATGTTATTTCAAAATTATTTACTGGTCCGGATTTAACACAAGCTAATTTAGCTAATTTTGATATCGAAAAAAATGAGATCACTCCAAATAGCATTTTTACTATTACGTTGATTCCTAAATTAGGTTATACATTAAATAATTCGACAGTTGGATTAACTTCATTAGAATTTACCTTGAATATTGTAAATCTATCAATTAGCAGGCAAGTAACAATTCCTGGGGACATAACACAAGAAGATATTAATAATCCTAATATATTTAAAAGTAAAGTATTTTTGGATAAACTATTTGATTTCGGGACATTAACTCAAGCTGATATTGATAATTATTTAAATGTTACAGTAGAGGCTGTTGCAGGTGGAACTGAGTATAAAATAATTTTAAGCACAAAATCAATGGACGAAATAATAAATGGTAATTTTTCGCAATTGGATTCAGAACAGTTTTCACTTTATGTTAGAGATATGCCAATTTCCAAAGTCGCAGTTGTTCCAACAGACATAACAATATCTGATATTGAAGATCCAGCAACATTGAGAAGCAAAGCGTTTCTAGATAAATTATTCGATTTAGGAACATTAACTCAAATTGAAATTGATAATTTATTAATTGTCACTTTAGAAACTGTTACTGTTGGAATGGATTATCAAATTTCTTTAAGTCCTAATGGAAGTGTTACTATTAATGGACAAAGTAATGAATTTAAATCTGACCAGTTTTCACTAAAAGTAACTGATATTTTAATTTCAAGAGCTGCTACTATTCCAACTGATATAACATTGGCTGATGTGGAGAATCCAACTACATTAAATAATAAAGAATTTCTATCTAAATTATTCGATTTAGGATCATTAACTCAGTTAGAAATTGAGGAAATGTTGGATGTTACATTAGAAACAATTACTGCTGGATTGGATTATAAGATTTCTTTAAGTCCTAAAAATATTTATGTAAAAATTAATGGACAAAGTAATGCTTTTATCTCAGATCAATTTTCACTAGAAATGACTGATGTTTTAATTGCTAGAGCCGCTACTGTTCCAACCGATATAACATTGGTTGAGGTGGAAAATCCAATCACACTAAAAAGTAAGGAATTTCTAGAAAAATTATTCGATTTAGGATCATTAACTCAGAATGAAATTGATAGTTTGTTGATTGTTAATTTAGAAATTATTACTGTTGGAATTGATTATCGAGTTTCTTTAAGTCCTAAAAATATTTATGTAAAAATTAATGGACAAAGTAATGAATTTCTTTCTGACCAGTTTTCCCTAAAAGTTACCAATATTTTAATATCAAAAGCACCTACTATTCCAACTGATATAACATTGACTGATGTGGAAAATCCAATTACATTAAAGAGTAAAGGATTTCTAGATAAATTATTTAATTTAGGGACATTAGTTCAACAAGAAATTGATGAAATGTTAGATGTTACATTAGAAACAATTACTGTTGGAATGGAATATCAAGTTTCTTTAAGTCCTAAAAATATTTATGTAAAAATTAATGGACAAAGTGATGCTTTTGTTTCAGATCGATTTTCATTATATATTAGAAATTTAGCAATTACAAGGAATCCAAATATTCCTACTGATGTAACTTTAGCAGATGTGGAAAATGAAGGAATATATAAAACCAAAGAATTCCTATCTAAATTGTTTGATTTAGGATCATTAACTCAAAGCGAAATTGATGAATTGTTGGATATTACTTTAGAAATCATTACTGCTGGAATGGATTATCGAATTTCTTTAAGTCCTAAAAATATTTATATAAACATTAATGGACAAAGTAATGCCTTTTCATCTAATGATTTTTCCTTACAAGTTACAAATATAATAGTTACAAAATCTGCAACAATACCAACAGATATATTATTAGAAGATATTGAAGATCCTAATGTACTTAAAAATAAAGATTTTTTATCTAAATTGTTTGATTTAGGGAGTTTAACTCAATTAGATATCGATGGAATGTTGGATATTGCACTAGAAACAATTGTTGCAGAAACTACTTATAGAATTACTTTAAGTCCTAGAAATATCTATGTAAAAATTAATAACAGTTATGATGCTTTTAGTTCGGATCAATTTAATTTAGCAGATCCAATTAATATTGACGTAGTCGTAATTGATCCTATTATTGCAGATATAACAACAATAGATATTGACCATGCAAATTTAGCTACTCTAGCAACTCTTTCTAAATTGTTTAGATTTGACCCAACAATGGATCAAACTAAACTTAATCAATCTGTGGTGGTTACTCTTAATGATAATACATTAGGTGGTATGCCTGCCAAATCAATAACTTTAACAAGAAAATATGGTCATTCAATTAATGGTGGTATAAGTATTACTTCAAAAATATTTATGGTTCAAGAAATAATGACTAATGTAACTGTTATTACATCCCCAGTTTTACAATTAAATACTGATGATATGTCTTCTGGCTCAGATTGAGTGAAAGTACTTCAAAATTTCTTTACTTTGACTGAAGAACAAATAGAAAATAATATAACTGCAACTATAAACGGTAATATTTATAGTGGAAACCCAATTACTATTACTTTAACTGCTAATGAAGGATTTGTATTCCCTGATGGAAGAACAATCACTTCAGTGGAATTTACTATTGATATTGTTATGCACTTTGTGCCTAGATCATTTGCCACACCTGGACTAACAGTTAATGACTTGACAAACCAATTAACATCAAATGAAGTTATGTTAATGTTATTCTGACAATATTCAGTTGATAATCTAGCAAACATAACCGCAAGAGTTAATGGTCAAATTATTGCAGGAAATCGTGTAACTGTTACTATAATTGCTAATGATGGTTATACATTTGCAGATGGAAAAGAAATGACTTCTAATGAATTTGTTATTGAGGCCGGTTAATAGCGATTTTAAATTATAAAAATAAAACTTTAACAACATTTATTGAAAACAAATAAACTTTAAGCGAAAAAATAACTTCGAGAACTTATTTATGGTCTTTTTAGGCAAAATTTTAAGGAAATTTAAATTTGTAATAAATATATTGATATAATTTTTAAAAGTGTTATATGTGCACAATTATAAATTTATTAAAAAATTTAATATTTTTTATTATCTATATCGTGCTTTAAATAGGGGTGAAAAATGAGTAAAACTTGAAAAAAAATGGCATTAGGAGTGATGACAACTGGAGCTTTAGTAGTTCCGTTAGCGGTAGTCGCTTCTTGTGGATCATCTACTGCTAGTGAAGTAGCTGATTTTAATATTGAGACAAAAAATAATCCTAAGGTGAGGTTTGTTGATGTTAGTGGAAACAAGTATAAAGAATACAAAACTCTTGCCAAAGTATTTGATGGTATAGATCCTTCTATCCTAGGAAATGTGGACGCTTCTTTAAAATATGATATGGTTGAGACTGAATATTCTGAATCTCTTAAAAATGAAATTATTTTAACTGCTAAGAGTGGATATTCAATTAAAGGAAAAAAATCTATTACATCTGAGGAATTTGATGTTTTACCAAATTTCTTCGAAATTACAGCACTTGAAATCCTTGACAACATAGAAATCACAAGTTCAGATTTGTCAAACATAAACGATATTAATTTTCTTCAAAAATTATTTACTGGGATTGAATATGATGATATGGATGATATGGATGTTGTTATTAATGACGTTCTAAGTAAGAATAGTCTTCAAAAATATACAATAACACTTAAAGCAAAAGGTGAATTTTACTTTAATAACAATAAAGAAATCAAATCACTTACTTCAAATGAATTTTCAGTAATAGATGTTGATTTACAAATTGCTGTTAAGAATAATCCTGAAATTCTAAAAGTTGATATTGAAAACGATAAGTACAAAAGTCTTGAAACACTTCAAAAATTATTTGATGGTCTTACAAATCAAAATCTAAATGCTATCGAAACAATCGTTATTAATAATAAGAATATTGAATTTGGTGAAGAATATTGAATTACTTTGCTTGCTAAAGATGGATATAATATTAATGGGAAAAATGCACTGGTCTCAAAGGAATTTATTTTACCAACCGTTTTAAAAATTGAACAACTAACAAGTATTCCAGAAAATATTACACACCTTGACCTTAAAGATGATCTTTACAAGGAATTTAATTTCCTATCTAAAATCTTTTTAGGCCTTAAAGCAGCTGATTTAGAACATTTAGATATCGAGCTTACTAATACTACTAATACTACACCCTTTATTATTGTAGATGGTTCTTATACAGTTACTCTAAAAATAAAGGATAAATCTAATTTTGTTTTCCTTGATGGAGATCTTGAAGTAAAACAAATTACTTCGAAAAAATTCACCCTAATACCATTTAATTATGTAATTTCAATAAAAGAAAAGCCTCAAATAAGTGTTATGGACGTTGAAGGTGATAAATATAAAACATTATCAACGCTTCAAAAACTGTTCAATGGTATTACTCAAGAAATTCTTAATAATTTACAAGTTGAATTTATGGGGGAAATTGGAAGCGGAACAAATCATAAAATTGTTTTGATAGCTGATAAAGGGTATACAATAAATGGGGATAGATCAATTACTTCAGATGATTTTAATTTGGAGTCAATTTTAAATGTTACACCTAAATTAGAAGCAATAACTTTAAGTTTCAATGAAGTAAATGGAGGAAAATATAAAGATATTGCGACAATTAAAAAATTGTTTAACTTGGAGGATGCTGATTTTAGTAACTTTACTATAAATATTAGTAATGAATCATGAGCAAGTGCTTCGACTCATACCATTACTTTAACTGCTAATGATGATTTTGCTTTTGCTAATTGAGCAAGAACTATCACCAAAGAATTTACAATGGAAACTATTTTAGATGTTACATCTAAC
>JBOFVX010000036.1:0-36080 GCA_051653325.1 Metamycoplasmataceae bacterium | reverse complement strand
CAGATCCTGGCTGGAAAGTAACATTAACTAAATTAGTAGCATTAAAAAAAGAAGCATAATTTATTATTTGTACTTTATTTGGAATTTCAATATTAAGAAGATTGGTATTTTGAGAAAAAGCTGCAGTTGTTCCAGAACCGCCGGTTGCACGGGGACTTATTTCAATAACATTAGGCGCTCAATCAGCTCAATCCTGTAATGTAATATCAGTCTTTCTATCTCACTCTAAAGCAATAACATCATCTTTTGTTAATGTTGTACCTAGAAATGGGTTAATCCTAAGGTTTGCTTTGTGTGTATTTAGCAATTCAGAATTATTTTTCTCAACAGATAGTAAGGTATTATCGATTGGTCTTGCCATTTCATTATTAATAACTATAAAACTAGTACCTAAAATTGAACCTAATCCTATTATTGATAATAAGCCTAGAAAAATGTTTTGTCTTTCTTTTTTTAATTTCATATTTTTATCATCCTCTAAATTATTTTTATACCTAATAATACTTTGAACTTTTACTTTTAAATTTTATATTTATAAATTTCTTTTCATACTTAAACCACTAATAGAAATTGCTTGCAATGTAATATGAACAAAGATTATTTATAATTTATTAAACTTTTGGAACTTAATATTATTTGATTATCATATCTCTAATCTGTTTTGTTGTCATCAGATGATTTGTTGTCATCAGATGATTCAAGATCAGATGATTGATTATTATTAGTATTAGTATAAGCTAATGTTTTTTTATTTTGAAGATATTTTCAGTAGAAGAATCCTCCAACACCAAGTCCACCAATTGCTAGAACAGCAATAATGGAACCAACAATCGCACCTGCATTACTTGATGATGATGGTGCAGTGTTGATGAATTTAATATTATTAATTTGTTCTTCCGTTAACCCTAATGTATTTACACTATTTCTATAAGATTCATCAAATTCAATATCATTTAACGAAGTAGTGTTTTTAAAGGCATCTTTCCCAATAGTAAATCCGTTTTTATGTTCAATAATAATTGAAGCAATGCTTGTATCCATAAAAGCCTCAGCTTCAATGCTACTAAAATCTTTAATATTTTCTCAAACAATTATATTAGCATTTTCTTTTAATAAATTCTTAGCAATAAGCTTGTCAATTTTTCCAGTTTTAGGAAAATCTTTTCAAATAATTGAACTTCATTGCACTGAAGTTAATCCATACGGATTTGTTAAACCTTCTTTGTATACAGAATAAGGGAAAGTGATTCCTGTTAATGATGACGTGTTTTTGAAAGCGTCTGTTCCAATTGTAGTTATTGATCCAGGAATATTAATTTCTGTAATTTTTGAATTTTCAAAAGAATTATTGCCAATTGACACCAATTTAGAACTAGGATTTATTGATAGTGACGATAAAGAAGTTGTATCTTTAAAAGCGCTATTTCCAATTGTAGTTACTTCATTTGGAATATGAATTTCTGTAATTTTTGAATTTTCAAAAGAATTATTGCCAATTGATTTTAATTTAGAAAGAGAATTTATTAATATTGATGATAAAGAATTTGTATTCCTAAAGGCATTATTTCTGATCATTGTTACTTGGTTTGGTAATTCAATTGACATAATAGGTAAAGCTTCAAAAGCACCAGAATCAATTATGTTAACATTGGGAGCTCAAGTTGTTCAATCAGAAAGTATAATAGAGTTTTTTGTTTCTCAACCAATTGATGTAATTGCCGCCCTAGTTAAAATGGTTCCTTGGAATGGTTCCTTTACCGCTCTTCAATTAATTGAATTTCATTGGCTAGCTGTAAAACCATATTTGGGTTCCCCAGGATTAGTTCCCTGAAGGTGAATAGGCATTGAAATATTACTTCCCAATAAAGATGTTATGTCAGTAAAAGCATTATATTCTATAGAGTTTACTGTATCAGGGAGATCTAATTCAGTTAAAGAAGTTTTATTAAAAGCCAATGTTCCTATTCTACGTAATCTTGAATTATTTGGAAAATTAATAGTTTCTAAAGCAGAAGCGTCAAAAGATTGAGCTTCAATTACTTCCAAAGAAGAGGGAAGGGTTATTGATTTTAATTCTGACGTAAAAGAAAAAGCATTATAATCTATTGAAGTCAAATTAGAATTTTCTTGAAAGGTAACTGTTCTTATAGAAGATAGAATAAAAGAACTATGAATTGTTGTTACTCTAGAAGGGATAACAATGGATTCAATAATCTTATTTCCTCCAAAGGGAATTCCACCAGATTGAACACCAATAATCTCTACATTTGGTGCCTGTTCTCAATCAGTAAGAGTAATATTTGCCTTAGTATCTCAACCCAATAATATTACATCCTCTCTACGTAATCTTGTACCCAAAAACATTCTTGAATTCGGGTTGTCATCATTATTCAGACTTGAGGGTAAAGCTTCTAAATTGGTTAATTCACTATTTTTGTTAATATGGTTAAATAAATGAGGAGCGCTTATGCCTATTCCAACAACTAAAAATGATGTTGTAGTCATTAAAATCTTTATACTTTTCTTCTTCTTGTTGATATTCATAAATAAATCCTTCTTTTAATTTTATAAAAATTGATTGGAAACAATCTTTAAGAATTATACCATATTTAAAAAACAAAAAAATAAATGCAATAATTCTTGAAATCACTAATTATAGTTTAAATTATCATATATATGCATATATTAAATCTGAATTTAAAGTAAAAATATGGCCTTAATTTAAGTCTTAATTTAAATATCTTTTTATTAGCATACATTAATTGCAATTAATGATTTTTGTGTTGTTCTCATATCATTAACAAAGTATTATTTCGAGTGTTATCAATAATTATATTTTAAATCACAATCTTATTGTTATTGAAAATATTTAACTAAGTTAATAATCTTTATTAAATAAAAACAATATCAAAATAAATACTATTTAATTTTTTTTATTCCATATTCCTTTATTTGCTCATTAGTAATTTCTGATGGTGAATTAGATAATACATCAATTCCATTTGTATTTTTAGGAAATGCTATAACATCCCTAATTGATTTAGATTTTGAAAGAATCATAATTATTCTATCAACACCAAATGAGATTCCACCATGTGGTGGAGTTCCATAATTAAATGCTTCTAAAAAGAAACCAAATTGTGAGTCAATTTGTTCTTTTTCTAATTTAAGAGTTTTAAAAATCTTAGTTTGAAGAATTGGATCGTTTATTCTAATAGACCCTGATGAAAGTTCATAACCATTTAAAACTAAATCATATGCTCTTGCATTTACTTTAAGTGGCTCTGAATCTAAATATTTCATGGTTTCTTCTGTCGGGTGAGTAAAAGGATGGTGCATTGATGAAATATGTCCATCTATTTCTTCAAATAAAGGTCAATCGACAATTCAAACAAATTTATATTCATCAGAATTGGCATATGTAAATAATTCATTTGCCTTCACTCTAATAGCACCTAATGACTTATTGGTACTATCTAATTCATCGGCAACAAAAATTAATGTTGAATTAATAATCTTAAAGCTTTTAATGATTTTTTCCAATTCATTTTTGATGGTTTTATTCAATGTATTATCTAAAAAATTAGAGTCATTTATTCTAATAGTAATAATTTTTTTGGCACCATTTTGTAAAGCAATTTCTTCTAATGTTTTAATTTCTTTATTAGATATTTCATGATCAAATTTCAACATTTTGATTGATTCTTTTTGGAATATTTCAGACTTAGTATTTTTGAAGATATTGGTAACGTCTAAAAGTTTTAATTCAAATCTTAAATCAGGTTTGTCTGTCCCATAATTATTCATAGCATCATTAAATGACATTCTTTCAAATGGAGGTTTTAATTTATAATCAATAACTTTCATGATTTGAATCCATAAATTTTCCATAACTGAGAATAACTCATCTTCGTCAATAAAGGACATCTCAACATCCATTTGAGTGAATTCAGGTTGGCGATCTTTTCTCATATCTTCATCTCTGAAAGCTCTTGCTATTTGAAAATATCTTTCAAAGCCGGAAATCATCAACAGTTGCTTATATAATTGAGGTGATTGAGGAAGAGCAAAGAATTTTCCATCAATTCTTGTAGGTACCAAGAAATCGCGAGCTCCTTCAGGTGTTGATTTTGAAAGATTTGGTGTTTCAATTTCTAAAAAATGATTTGCATCAAAAAAATCTCTTGCAGCTCTAAGAACCTTGTGTCTTAAAAGTAAATTAGCATACATTTTAGGTCTTCTTAAATCTAAGTATCTATGTTTTAATCTAGTATCCTCTTTAGCATTTAAATCATCCTTTACTTCAAAAGGTAATTCATTAGCTTTACTTAATATCTCATAATCAGTAATTGTAATTTCATAGTTACCTGTTGGAATATTAGGATTTGGTGATTTTCTTGTATTTAACATACCTGTAATTCTAAGAACAGATTCCTTTGTAAAATCAATTTTATTAGGAAAAATAAGTTGAACAATAGCTGTTCTATCTCTTAAATCAACAAAGGAAATTTGTCCCATTTTTCTAATATTAGAAACTCATCCATGAAGCGTTATTAAATCATTCTCTTTATATTTTAATATATCAATATTATTTATTTTCATTTGTCTTTCTTTCTAAAATTAATTTTACAACTTCACTTATAGTAACTTCAATTTTAACATTATTATTCATTTGTTTAATTGTAATTGTATTAGGTTTTTTCTCATTCAATTGTTCATAATAAACTATTTGATTAGGTTCAAAATTTTGGGCTTCAGTGTATAGTTTTTGAGCTTTATTAAATTTTTTATTAAAATCAACAATCATATTATTTCTTCTTAATTCAGATATTAAGGGAAAGAGAGTCCTAAATTCGTCTTGATTATTAATTATAAAATAAACGTCAATCGATTTATCCTTAGTTTTACTTACATCTTTTAAGATTTCGAAAATTCTTTCTACTCCTATCCCAAAACCAACACCTAAGATATCCTGTGATGAATCTTTAATTAAATTATCATAACAACCACCACCAATAATAGTTGATTTTGATCCCAATGATTTAGAGTTAGATTCAAATTCGAAAACAACATTTGTATAATAATCAAGTCCTCTAACTAAAGTTAAATCAACTTCAAAAGAAATTCCAAAATCGGTTAATAAAGATAAAAGATTTTCAAATGATTGTTTTGATTCTTTAGAAAGAAATTCATCTATTTTTGGAGCATTTATAACTACTTCTTTTTTGGAGTCAATTTTATCATCCAGAATTCTAAGTGGATTTAATTTAATTCTAGAAATCGATAATTCAGAAAGTCTTGCTTTATTTTTTTCAAAATACTTTGATAAAGCTTCTTCAAATAACTGTCTTTCAGATTTTGTACCAATATTATTTAATTTTAAAATTGAATCATTAACTCCTAATTGATTCAAAAAGCTATTTGCTAATTGAATAATTTCAATTATTGAATAAATGGAATTATCACCAATAAGTTCAATGCCTATTTGATAGAATTGTCTTAATCTGCCTTTTTGTGGCTTTTCATATCGAAACATGGGTCCAACATAAAATAATTTGTTAAGTAGCTTATTTGCTAAAAGTTTATTTTCAACAATGGCTCTACCCACTGGGGCTGTTCCTTCAGGCCTTAATGCTAACTCACGATTAGATAAATCTTTAAATGAATAAAGTTCTTTTGCGATAATATCACTCGAGTCACCAGATGTTTCTCTAAACAAAGCAAGTGATTCAAAAATTGGAGTTGATATTTTGTGAAAATTATATGATTTTGCTAGTTTTTCAAAACAATTAAAAATTGATTCATATATATCTTGATCATTTCCATATATATCTTTTGTACCTTTTGGTTTTTGAATCATGTCTTCCTTTCAAAACAAAAACCCACTCGGGGTTTTTGTTTTAAACAAACTACTACCTTATGTAAATTAATTTTATCAAATAAATATTTAATTTTAATTAATATCATTAATAGTGGGAAATACTTGTTCTTGTATTATTTGAGTTTCTCAATAGTTGTTAAGAATTTTGTCTCTTTTCCTTTTGCTCTTGAATGCTTTAAATATATTAAATAAGAAGGGAATTATTACTACAGATATAATTAATGATATTAATATAAATATTATTAATGGTATTGTAAATAATAATGGGGCAGCTCCTGGAATAATACTAAAAATTAATAGAATGGTAATTAGTAATCCATTGGAAATTAATAATCTTTTTGCAGAATCATTAATCGCTACATTTGAAATTTCTTTCAATTCAGTTTTAACTAGTTCTTCAGTTTTTCTATTTTTTAGTTTTTCTTTTATTCTAAATAGCACTGTTATGTTATTTGAAATCGCTATCAATATTGCAGATGCTAATCCAAAAATAAATAATCCATTAAAAGCAAATACTTGGAATGTAAATAGTAATACAAAGAATATAATTGCCATTGTAAGACCAATGAACATTGGCAAAGCAAAGGCTCAATCACTTCTAAAGAGAACAAATACTGACATCGCTAAAATTGAAGCTAAAGATATGTAAAGAATATTTAATATTGCTTTGTTAGCTGCTTCAAATAGAACTGAATAAGTTATAAGTTCTAAACCTCTATTACTTAATTCAATAACTTTAAGATTATCAATTTCTTTAGTTGTTGTGACTTCAATTAAATACTTGTCACCAGCTTCATTTACTGTTCTTACATTTATTTCTTCGTCCGTAATACCCAGTTCACTAATTAGGATTTCTTTATAATTATTAACTTGATCTAAACTAATCTGAGTTTTTGACTTAAGAATAATTGGTTTTGAAATTGCTCCATTTGCATTTAATCCGCTTGTCCAACCAGATTCCGTGAAACTAAAGGTTGTAAAAAGGGCAATACCTACTGCAGCAATTAATCCTAAACTTACAGCAGAAATCTTTTTGGCAGTGGCTACTCATTTAGTATTTGAAGGTTTTAATTCAACTTCCTCAGAAATTATTTCAATCTCTGATTTATCTAAGTCAATATTTAAGGGTTTTTCAATTTCTTTATAAATTCCAAATAAATATTTCTTATTATCAAATTTTTTTGTTCCTAATATTAAATTAGTCAAAATTCTGATTAAGGCAAACATTACAATTGATACAAAGATTGACATTATTAGAATAAGAGAAGAAAATGTTCCTAAATATAACGACCCAATTACATAAATTATCACTGAAGTAATAATTAATGAAATGACTTTAGTAAGAGACGAACTCATTGTCAGCTTATCAGCTTTTTTAAGAGATTTTTGTAAACTATTACCTGCCTTTAATTCTTTCTTGAATCTTTCAAAGAAAGCGATATTAAAGTCAAGACCAATTCCTAATGCAACCATTAAGGCGGCAATTGCTTCTGGTGAATATTCACCTCTAAAGACTGTAATCATTAATAATCCAAGGAAAACTAAAAAGGCAGCGCATATTGTTGATAGTGCTCCTAGAAGGCCATAATTAACCATTAAAAATACTGAAACAAATGAAAAAGAAACTGCTGCAGCAATTATTAAAAATTGGTACGCATTACTCCCTAGTGATGGTTTTATAAAGTTATATGTTTGTAAATCTAAACTATATGAAGAAACAGAATAATCAAGATTATAGAATATTTTTTCTTTTTGTTTTAGAGTAATTTTTGGAGCAAAGGAAAAATCGAGATTTACTATATCTTTAAATAAACCTCCAGACGGAGAAGAATTTTTGGAAATCAAATAATCAACTGCATCAAATCCACCAAAATCTTTAGTTTTTAAGATTGGATTAGCACCATTTTCAGTAGGCTCAGTAATTCCATTTACAAACATAAATTTATATGGATCTCGACCGACTGCAGTTCATTCATCATTATATGAGTTGGTTGCCAATTCAATCAGTTGATCAAAATTTCTTCAAATTAGAATATCGCTGGTTTCTATAACTTGATTGTTTAATATTAAATTGATAGAACCATTTGACATTGTTGCATCACTAAATTCAAAAGGTAGTTTTTTAGGTCTTCCAAAAGAATCTAAGGCTAATGTCGTTACAACTATTTCCTCTTTATCTTTCAAAAAAGAAGTGAATGCTTCCATTTCACTATCAGTATTAATGTTTGTACCTTTAACTGTCAAAAAATCATTAGAATTTAAAGTAACTTCATAAGTTCCCTCCTCTAAAAGAGTAAGGTTCAATCTTTGTTCAACTTGTCTTTTGATGACATCGGCACTTTCATCCATTTCAGTCATCTTTAGAACAACTTCAGCACCTGATTTATAAGCGTTGGTTGGCTTATTATCAGAAACCGCATAGACTGAACCAAGTGTTATCCCAACTGCCATTGAAAGCAAGGAAATAGATGAAATAGTTCACCTTTTTCAATTAGATAATTTAAAAATTTTTTTAAACTTGCTAAACATAATTTAAATTATACTAAAAACTAACAGATTTATTTGATTTTAAAAGGATTGATGCTATAAGTTAACAGGTACTGATAACCTTCATTTGTTAGCTTTCTTCCCTTAGATGTTTTTGAGATTAATTTTAAGGACAATAAAACTGATTCAATATCATTTATAATGACATCTTTAGATTCATTTAAGATACTAGTTATTGAATCAAGTGAAGCGGGTTTTAGATCAAATATTTCTTCTAATATCTTCATGTATTCAATGTGAAGATTATTTAATCCATATTGAAATAATGAAAGATACTTAAAAGTCTTAAAAACAATATTATTTGTAATTAATCCCTCATTATAGAAATATGCAAAATCAATAACTCTTTTTAATAATATATTTGCTATTCTTGGTGTCCCATTAGAATAATTTGCAATCATTTTTGCTTGTTCTTCGCTTATTTTACATTTAAGTAAAATTGATGAATTGCTAATAATTTTTGATAATTCATCTTGATTGTATTTTTCTAATTTTGAAATTAAACCAAAACGATCTCTAATTGGTTGACTGATTTTAGAGATGTTTGTAGTAGCTCCAATCAATGTAAATGATGGAAGTTTCATTCTAACAATTTTCCTATCACCTTCAGGTCCTATTGAAATATCAATAACACTATCTTCAAGAGCAGAATACATTAATTCTTCCAACCCTTTATTAATGCTATGAAATTCATCTACAAAAATAATGTCACCTTCATTAATATTTGCAAAAATCGCCAAAATATCAGCACGAACTAAAAGTAATGATCCTTGAACGAAGATTATTTGACGTTTTGAATATATTGATATGATTTCTGCTAATGTAGTTTTACCTAGACCAGGCGGTCCATAAAATAACATATGATCTGGAAATTTTTTTTGACTTTGCGAAGATTTAATAATAACTTTTAATGTTTGAACTAACTTTTTTTGACCAATAAAGTCATTAAACTTACGTGGTCTGAGTGATTTTCTTGTGTTGTTCACTTGAAATTACTTTTATTGCTTGTTCAACCATATTTTCAATTGAATCACTTTCATCTATATTGGCTATAGCATGAATTATTTGATTCTTATTGAATCCAAGTGTTTGTAATGTCTCAATTAAATCATTTTCATTTTTATTAGTTGGTTTTTTTGTAAGTAATGAATTGTATTTTGATTGAAATTCGAATACCAATTGTCTAGCAGATCTTTGACCTAAATGAGGCATTTTTGATAGTTTTTCTCAATTACCTTGAGCAATTAAATCGAGAGCATTTTTTCAACCTTCATTAAGAATAGAAATTCCCGTTTTTGGTCCAATACCTTGAATTGATAGTAAATCTTCAAAGAACAGTCTTTCTTTGAATTCCTTAAATCCATAATAAACATCAATGTATTCATTCTTATGATGGTAAATAAATATTTTTTGAAATTTATCTAATTCAAACCTTTCAATTTCAGGAGCATAAACAACGTAACCTGTGTAATTTGATTCAAACAAAAAATAATTTTTTGAAATCGAAACAATTTTTCCTAATTTATATAACATATTTTCTTCCTCCGAATATATATGTTAAAAAAGCCAATATATTTAAAACAAAAAACTAATATGATAAAAAGATAATGATTATGTCTTAAAAAAACAAAAAAAAATGGGGTAGATAACGGGATTCGAACCCGCGAATGACGGTACCACAAACCGCTGTGTTGACCACTTCACCATACCTACCAAATTTGTTTATTATATTTAAACAATTATTATTATACTAAAAGATTAATGTCTTCCTTTGTAATTCATTAAAATATTGTAAGGTTTAATATCAAAGAGACTAACAAATGTTTCAACAATAAATTTTTTAATATTATTTATTGTTGTAAATGAATCTGATTTTTTTGATATTGTAAAATTGAAAGATAATCTAATATTTTTACCAGCCCTAACAATTAGGACCACTGGTTCATCAACAATTTTTACATCTTCTAGTTTGTCAGCCATCATTTTAACAATATCCATAAAAACTTTTTTATGGATATTTGTTGTTTGATTAGTGCTATTCTTAATACTTATATATTCCATTATTTTTTACCTTTTCCAACATATTTTCCTGTTTCGGTTGCAACAGTAATAATATCGCCTTCCTTAATAAACATAGGAACTTCCATTTCAAAACCAGTTACTAATTTAACTTTTTTCTGAGGATTTGTTGTTGTGTTTCCTTTAACTGCATCAGCAGCTTCAGCAACTTCAAGATCAATATTTAATGGTATTTCTAAGTCTAAAATTTCATCTTGAAATTTTCTAACCTTAACTTCTGAACCTTCAATTAGGAAATTTAATTCTCATTCAAGTTTTTTAGAATTGATTTCAATTTGCTCAAATGTCTCATTATCCATCAATACACAATTATTTCCATCATTATAAAGAAAATTCATTGCCACTCTTTCAATGTGAGCTTTTTTTACTTTATCTCCACCAGTAAAAGATTTAACAACGATTGCTTGGCTTCTCAAATCTTTAACTTTAGCTTTAACGTTAGCTTGCCCTCTTCCTTGTTTTGAATGAGATGCCTCAATAACTATGTATAAATTACCATCCATTTGGAAGGTAATTCCTGGTTTAAAATCATTTACACTAACCATAAATTTTTCTTATTTTCTCGAAAGAACTAAATGACCAGCTTCAGTAACTAATACATCATCTTCTATTCTTGCTCCACCAAGATTTTCAATATAAATACCTGGCTCAATAGTTATAACCATGCCTGGTTCCAAAATCATTGGCATTTTTGAAGAAACCATAGGAAGTTCATGAATATCGATTCCTAAACCATGTCCTGTACTATGAATGAAGTTATTGCCGTATCCCATTTCAGTAATATATTTTCTACAAATATCATCTATTTCTTTTGAGCTGATTCCTGGTCTAACAGCTTCACGACCTCTTCTTGCGGCTTCTTCAACTATTTTAAGAATTTCTACAAGCCTTTGATCAACTTGAGTGTTTTCTGATTTTTTATAAATCATTGTTCTTGTAATATCACAAGCATAACCTTTGTAATAGCTACCAAAGTCAATTTTAACAATGTCTCCATCTTTTAATGTTCTTTCAGTTGGATGGTGGTGAGGCATTGCAGAATTAGAACCAAAAGCAACAATTGAATCAAATGATTCTTTGTCGGCACCTAATCTTTTCATCAAATAATTTAATTTATTATCAATTTCCAGTTCAGACACACCTTCAACAATAAAAGATTGTAATTTGTCATAAGCTTCTAGGGAAATATTGATCGCTTTTTGAATTTTAGCAACTTCTTCAGAGTTCTTAATCATTCTCAATTCTTGACCTTTGATATTCATAATAACAGCATTAGGCAAAAAGTTTTTTATCTTATTATAGTGAGTAACTTCTAGATAATCACTTTCAATAGCAATTTTACCAAAATTTTTAGTTTTAAGGAAGTTTGAAAAAGATTCATTTTCAAGTAAAACTACTTGTACATTTTTAGCATTCTTTTTTGCATATTCAAAATATCTACTATCAACAAAAAGTGTTGCCTTATCTCTTTCAATAACAATTCAACCTTCTGATGCCATTACTTCAGAATATCATAATCTTGTTTGGTAAGCTTTTGATACTATTGCATCTATGTTAAATTGAGTAAAGAACTCCTCTAAAATACTTCTATTCATAATTATTTTTTCTCCTTATGTGTTGTGTGTTTGTTGCATTTGTGGCAATGCTTTTGAATTTCCAATTTTTCCACTTGATTTTTCTTGTTTCTTTTCGTGATGTAGTTCTCCATTTTACATTCATCACATCTCATCGTAATTCCAGTAGCAGGCATTTTCTCTCCTTGATGATTTAATCTTTATTTTTTAATTTTAATTATTACAATTATATATTAAATATAAGTATTGAAAATCTTTTATTTTTAAATAATTGTGTTTATAATCATAAAATATTTTGAATTTTATATATAAAAATCTAAATTTTTAGTGTTTATGGGCATTATATATTAAAATTGTTCATTTTCTTATTAAGTGTCAGAAAAATGACATTAAATATATGAGGAGGGAGAATAGAAATATGAAAAAAATCATCAAAAGTCTATTCATATCTATAGCTTTAGGTACTTCTTCTTTGGTTTTCATATATATTTTTAATACTTTTTTAACTGATGAAAGAAAAATAGATATTATTAATGAAAAATATATAGCGACAATCACTGGTGCAGTCAATAAGCCCGGAGATTATGAATTTAAAAAAGATCAAACTATAAGAGAAATTATTTTCAAGGCAAATGTTAAATATTCAGCAGACATTAATTTGTTAAATTTAGAAACTAAACAAAATCAATCATTTGAAATTAATGTTCCCTACAAAATTGGTGAAATACCGAAACTTAAATATTCGGAAATTACAACTATTAATCAACTTAAGGCTATTGGTGTTAAGGATAATATAGCCAAGATATTAATTAAATATAAAAATGAAAATAAGGGAATTCCAACATGAGAAGAAATTGACAATCTGTCAGGTATTGGCGAAAAAACACTAGCATTTTTAAAAGAACATATTGATCTTTCTTAAATTTTTTATTATTTAGTTTAATATTAATATTTTCATTTATATATTTAGAAACTAATGAAATTAGATGAATTATTTTTATCATATTTTTCACAATAATTATTTTTCTAATTTCTTGAAAATGATTATTAGCATTATTAATCTTTATCCCATCACTTTTTTCATTTCATTTTTTCTTAAATAACAGCAAGATAATAACTGAGCTTCAAGGAAATTATAAAATAACACAAGTTATTTCTAGTGGATATGTTATTAATAAAGGAACACAAAAAATTCTTTTGAAAACGAAAAATATTTTTAATGTTGATGACTTGATTAATGTTAGTTCTATCGATATTGAATCATTGAAAGAAAAAAAAGATCAATATGCTTACTATTTAAAGTCACTAGGTATTAAATACATTGCAAATAAAATTACGATTTCAAAAATAAATAATAAAATCTCAATGAGAGCGAAAATATTAAAATATTTTGAAGATGGGCCAGAATTTTATGTTAACTATGTTTCCTTAGTTTTATTAGGGAAGAAAACTGACCTAAACAAAGTTCTTTATGAAAAAATAAAATATATCTCTATTCTTCATTTATTTACTATATCAGGATTCCACATCAATTTATTAATGATTATAATTATAAAATTACTAATGATATTTAAGGTAAGGATATCATGAGCAAATTATCTTGGTTTCATTTTAATATTAATATATTTATATATCTTAAATTTTCCAATATCAAGTTTAAGGGCGATTATTTTTCTTTTTTTATGCTTTATAAATAAGCAATATTTTAAAAATAAATTTAATAAAATAAGTATTCTATCTTCCATTATGTTGCTTATGTTTATTCTAAATCCATTTGTAGTGTTCTCTTTATCATTTATTTTTACATTTCTAATAACATTTGCAATATTATTTGTTGCTGATATAAAAAATAAAAGAATAAAAAATTTATCCATTATATTTGCATCATATTTATCTTCGGTAGTTGTATCTATAATAGTAAATGGATGATTAAATATTTTTGGAATTATTAATTCAATTGTCTTCTCGCCAATTCTTGTTATTAATTATATAATTACAATTTTCATGCTTCCTTTTAAGGAGCAATTAAATAGCTATTATATGTTTATTGATTTTATAATAAATCTATTCTATAAAAACAGTTTAATTATTGATTTTAATATGAATAATTACTTTATAGATTTCTATTATTTATCTCTTTTTTCTATCATTTCTATAATTAAGCACTACAACATTGTCAATAACTTGAATTCCACTGCCATCAGAAGAATCAATCATCCGAGAACTAAGAGAAGAGTTTAGTGATACACCCATATTGTAAAGTCGAATGAATGCTTCATTATTGTTACTGATAATTTCATAAATATTCTGAACATGTGTATCCAAAGAAACGACCGAACTTCCATTATCAAACCAAGTTATAAAGCTTTCTCTAAAAGTTGATGTTGGTCTATTGGGTGATACTGTTAATGGCTCATCCTCAGAAGCATCAAATCTATTGTTGCCGTTTCTATCATTTCACACTTTAATTGGTTGGTTAAAATCCACTTTTGTAATATCAATGTAATCAGTACTATAACCAAATTTATTTACTGGTTTATTTAAATCTCAAGTTTTACTTAGAATTTCGCTTTTAGCACCCATCAAACTATATTTGTAGTTGTTTTCCAAAAATTTATGTTCTTTATAAGAACCATCCTTTGAAAATAATAATAATCCTTTGTAGTTTTTTGAAGTCGAATTACTTAGGAAGCCATTAAATTTAATAAGTTCAAAATCTCTTTTAGACATTGGAATCCTTGATGAATTACTTGATAGAGTTGATGAATTATGCATATATATTTGAGAAATACCATAATCATAACCAGCAATATCATAGTAGGCGTTTCATAACGCTTCAACCATTGGATCAATTGTTATTATGGAACCATCACTTTTATTAAAGCTTCCGCCATACGGATAATCCATTAATAATAATTCTTCACTAATTTCATAATTATTGTTTCCTAAATATTTTATAGATTTATTTCTTGAAATATCTGCTGCCATTGTTGAAAGTAAGTAACCATCTTTATATTTTGTTCCTGTGAATGTTGTTGTATTATTAGCAATTGCATTTCCATTTCTATTATCAATGTATGTTATTTGTTGTAATTTCCTTGTTAAAAGTTCATCAATAGAAAATAAATATGTATATCTATCAGAATTAACTTCAAATGCCAGATTTTCATTTTTGAAAGGTACTTCGTTGAAAAATTTATCGTCAATACCTAGATAATTCTGACCCTCAACATCATTCTTAATATCAATATTATTAGATAAGGCATAAATTTCTTTAGCAGATATAAAACTTGAAACATTATTAATATCATTATTCAGTAGATTACTAACTTCACTATCATCATAATAAAGAGCTTTTTCAAATTGATTCAAAAATACACTAGGAATATTTTTTTGTGCACTTTTATTTGTGCTATTTGAATATTTTGCATAAAGTTTTGTAGAATTTCTTCAGTCGTTTTTAGCAATACTTGTTATAAACATGTTGGAAAAATGATGTCCATATTCATGAAAAATAGTCGGAAAAACTAATTCAATTTTTTGGTCAATGGGAATATTTTTGAATTCATCTATAAAATGATCAATCGAAATATCCATTTCTAATGTGGAAGGACTATATTGACCATTAACATTTTTACTAAGAACATTTAAATCATTAAACCTAATTGTCTTTAGTGCTTCAATCTCAGGACCAAATTGTAAATCTTTTTTTATTCTTTCATTTATAAGAGCAAGACCTTCGGTGCCAAAAAAGAAATATCCATTTGTTTCATGTTCAATTAATGTAACAGGTACATCCTTAGATTTTTGGAGTTCTATTTTCTTTTCATTTCCAGGAATAATTCCAGTAGTTTTTTGGAAGTTTATAAAAGTACTTGCAATAAATCAAGTACTTACACCAACACCTATCAAGGTTAAGCTAAAAATTATAGCTTGAAATACCTTTGTTCTTTGAAATTTCATACTTTATTATTATACTTTAGTTTTAAATCTATCAAAAACAATATTATGAGAATTTAATTTAATTTTATCAAATTTATTAAAGTCATTAATATGATCGAAATCAATATAATCTAAATTCAATGATTGTAATAATTTTTGAGCATTTTCAGGAATTATAATTTCAAGCATTGAAATAACAGCATATATTCCATTTAACAAAGTATTTAACACTTTCTCAAATCTTTTTAAATTATCTTTTAATAATCATGCAGTCGTTAAATCAATATATTTATTTAAGTCCTTTGCAAGATTTATTGCAGAATTTATACCTTTATCTAATTGAAATTTATTTAAATATGATTTATATTTTTCAAAGGTGCTTGAAATCTTCAAAAGCATTTGCTCATCAATTTCTTCACCTTTGACACCAAACTTCACTGGTTCATCAAAGGATTGATTTGTCATGGCAACAACTCTTGAAACAAGATTTCCAACATTATTTGCAAGGTCTGCATTATATGTAGTTATTAGCATTTGTTCGTCAAAAACACCATCATTAAAAATATTTATTTGTGAAATTAGAAAATATTTAATTATCTCAATATCATATTTCCTAATCAATTCAATAGGATTAATAACATTGCCTTTTGATTTAGACATTTTACCTTCTGGTGTAATTAACCAACCATGAGACAGAATATGAGTTGGCAACTTTATATTAAACGCCTTTAAGAAAATAGGTCAATAAATACAATGAAAGCGAGTTATTTCTTTTCCCACAACTTGAACTATTTCATCTCCATTTTTTCAATACTTTAAATATTCTGGTGATTCCTTATTAGGAGCTCAATTTAAAGCCGTTAAATAACTGAACAATGCATCTAATCAAACATATACAACATGTTTTGGATCATTATTAATTTTAATACCTCATGAAAAAGATATTCTTGTGATTGATAAGTCTTCTAATTTTTTATCAATAAAATTTTTTTTAAGTTCTAATCATATTTTTGAAGGAATAATAAATTCAGGATTTTCAATATTATATTCAGATAACCATTCTGAAAATTTCTCCATTCTGAAAAAATATGACTCTTCTTTTACATACTCCAGTAAATGGTTGCTTGTTGGATGGTAATATTTATTATCTTTTATCACTGCCTCTTTTTCAGAAATAAATTCTTCATCGTGAATAGAATATAAGCCATTATAGTGACCCTTATAAATAAATTTCTTTTCTAATAAATAATTAAATACTTGTTCAATAGCTTCTTTATGTTTTATATTAGTGGTTCTACTAAATAAATTATAATCAATCTTGGAATTTTTCCAAAAGGAAATAAATAGATCTGATTGTATATCAACATATTCCTGGGGAGATAATTTTAATTCTAATGCTTTTTTTTCAATCTTTTGACCATGCTCGTCTGAACCTGTTGAAAACAAAACATCATACCCCATTTTAATTTTGTAATTTCTAATTGCTCAAGCGATGGTTGTTGAATAAAGATGACCCAGATGAAGATCTCCTGATGGATAATAAATGGGTGTGGTTATATAACAAGTTTTTCTTTTTGACATTATTTCTCCTTCAATTTAATTGGTTTATAAATTTCAAAAACTTCGTCTGTATATCTATGAACACTTTTATCATTGGGATGTAAATAAATATTACTTTCAAAAATTGTTCCTCAACCTGCTTGAAAACGAGCTTCTACAAGTACTAGATTAGGTTTTTGATCTTCTCTTGGAAAAATCATTTTGACTCTTTTTGGTTCAAAATTATATTTTCTCATTGATATCAAAATATCCACCAATCTTTCGGGCGGCAATACTAAAGCAATATATCCCTTTTGTTCAATTATTTTTGCGGCACCTTCAAATATCTGGTCAAAATTAAGTTTAAATTCATGAGTAGCAATTAGCATTTCTTGTGTTGCATCTCTTTTTGGTTTTGTTTCAATCTTGTAAAAAGGAGGATTACAAATAATCAAATCATATTTAGTCCCTTGCTTCTTAGCATATTCTATTGCATAATCATTAAAATCAGCATTAATTAGCTTTATTTGGTTTGTTTTGCCATTCATTTCAATATTCACTTTAGCAATTTCAATTGCTTTTGATTGGATTTCAACAGCATCGATTTTAATTTTATTACTTCTTTCTGAAATAAAAATGCTTAAAGCCCCATTATTGACACCAATTTCTAAAACATTTTTTATCTTGCTATTTATTGTTGCGAAATTACCTAGAAGGATAGTATCAACAGAATAATTAAACATTGTTTTATCTTGGTATATACTAATTCCTGATTCATAACCAAGAGAATTTTTAATTCAATTTTCCTTCATTATAATATTTCCTTTTGTAATTTTTTAAATTATAGTTTATTTAATAAAAAATAAAAAAAATAACTCAGGTTAGTGAGTTATTTTGATAAGTTTTTTCAATACATTTTCTAAATATGAATCTATTTAATTTTCGAAACATCAATTAAATAAACAATTATTTTAGAAAGAAAGGTATCTCATCGTCATCTTCATCTGTTATTTTAAAGGTTTCATCTATAATGCTTGTATTCATCTGTGAAAATTCTTGATCAAATTCAATTTCGTTATTATTATTTTTTTGATTTAAATTTCCTTCATTAATATCTGATGAATCACCAACCTCATTATTAACAGACTTATAGTTTGCTTTTCCTGAAGTTGCAATTATCGAAACATGAATTTCATTTTTAATATTTTCATCTTTTCTGATACCAAATATAATATTGATATTTTCATTAGTATGTTCTTTAATTTTAGACATTATGAAATTTGCTTCTTTTAAAGATATATCGCTTCCGCCTGTTATGTTAACAATCGAATCCGTGGAATCATTAATTGAATTTTCTAACATATTAGAATTAATGGCTTTCATTACAGCTTTTTCAGCTTTATTCTTTCCAGTAGCTCTTCCTTGTCAGATGTATGCATTTTCTTTTTCTTTAATTATTGAACAAACATCAGCAAAATCAAGATTAATATATGATGGTTTCAAAATTATATCTGTCAATATTTGTACTGTATTTTTTAAAATTTTATCCGCCATTGTGAATGAATCTTCGAATGATATGTCAGAATAATTTTCAAGTAACTTATTATTCGAAACAATAATCAATGAATCGACAGTTTTTTTAAGTTCTTCGATTCCTTTTTGTGAATTAACATCACGTTTTCTTCCTTCAAAAGAGAATGGAGTTGTAACAATAGCAATTGTTAAGATATCCATTTCTTTTGCGATTCTTGCAATTATAGGAGATGCACCAGTTCCTGTTCCACCACCCATTCCTGCCGTGATTATTACTAACTTAGCTCCACTAATTTTATTTCTAATTTTTTCCTCTGAGTTAAGTGCAGCATTTCTTCCTATTACAGGATTAGCGCCAGCCCCCATTCCATTATTTATATCACTTTCAAGGTGAATAATATTATCAGATTTAATAACATCTAATGCTTGTTTATCTGTGTTTGCAAAAATAAATTCAACACCTTCAAAGTCATCACTGACCATTTTGGCAACAGAATTCGTCCCACAACCACCAACTCCTATTACCTTTATATTAACAATAGGGGTTGTCTCTTTAACATTCATCATCAATTTTCACTTTCTTTTATAATTATTTCACTATTATAGCGTTACTTTTTTTGTATAGGGGTTTCATTCAACCTTTTTGAGCTGTCATATTAGGCTTTGTATTAATGTTAACTTTGTTAACGTTAATTGTTCTATTTATATTTTCTAATAACTTAGTCAATCCAAATATCTGCCTATTACTATATTTTAGTAATAAAAAATTAATTGGTCTATTATTTACACTAATATTATTATTTTTCAAGATACTTCTACAATATTCATCCATTTCGGCAATTCCTTCAATTCTTCCAATAACATTTAGAGTATAGTATTTAAGCGCTTTATGTTTATTTCTAATGAATTCATCAACTTCTTCAATCAATGTTTTCACAAATGATTTTAGAATTGCAGTTAGTTGAAAGGCTTTAATGTGCATATTTTTTTTATGAAAAATAATTTTATTAAGCTTTTCGTCATTCTTTGTGATGATTCCTTCATTTATAATAAGTTCATAAACAATTTTCTTAGAAATCTTGAATTCTTCTGCTATTTTTTTACATAAATCTTCAAAAGTGTATTTTAGATTCTTTGTAACAACAGTAACTCCATTATTAGTTATGATTAAATTAGAATGATATTTTTCAATTTGCATTGTAATTGATATATTTTTATTTGCATCACTTTCTAATATGTATGGACTTACATTTGAGCTCGAATATATTTGCGATACATTCAAGCCAGCTTTTGTACAAATGTTCATGATACTCCTATAATAATTTCTGTCTAAAGTAGTAACTGAAAATAAAATCTCTAGTCTTTTTGCTGTCTTACCAATAGGTAGTACACTGTATCTTTTAACCTGATCATCTTCATTAGTCAAATTAAATTGGAAGGGTTGGAATAATATTGGAACTTCATCTTTCGAATTATTCAACTTATAATACTCTTTAACCTTTTCCAAGGCACTCTCGAAATGCAATTCATTTATTTCTTCATTATTTAAATTAGAAATGTTTTCGCTGATAAGTTTTTGTTTTATTTTAGCAAGTGAAGTAGCGTCAAAAATGACTGCAACTTCGTTAATGGTAGCAAGAATTAATTTTTCTATCTTTTTAACAGAATTTTTTAAAAATTCAATTGAATTCATGGCATCATCAGGGACAAATTTGTCCGAGAAAATTTCAATATTACTTGTATTAAATTTTTCAATTGCAGTTATTGATATTTCAATAGTTGATATTCTCATTAAAACTAAAATGTCTTTTTCCATTATTATCAACTAATTACCTTTCTATTTTATTTTTTTCAATACTCTCAGTTTTGCACTTCTTGAGCGATTATTTGATTTTATTTCTTTTTCACTAGGTAAATATACTTTGACTACTCATTCTTTTTCTTCTTGTATAGGAAGTTTTGGATCAATTTTACTTTTTATAAGGGTTCCAAAAAAATTTTTGACAATCTTGTCTTCAATAGAGTGAAACGTTATTATTGCTAATACCGAATCTTTTTCCATAATTTCCACTGACTTTTCGAGAAGGACTTTGAGTGATTCCAATTCATTATTAACTGCAATCCTTATGGCTTGAAACACAGCTTTTGCTGGGTTTTTCATCCTAACAATTTTTGCAGGTAAGCTATCACGTATAACATTCACTAACTCATCAGTCGTATTAATTGGTCGATTCTTAATAATGGCTTTCGCGATTGCTTTGGGCAATTTTACATCAGCGTTATTCTTAAAAATGTCAACTAATTCATACTCAGAATAATTATTTACAATTATATGTGCATTCAATGTTTGGCTCTGATCCATCCGCATATCAAGATTTGCATCTTTTGAATAAGAGAATCCGCGACTTTTATCGTCGATTTGAGGAGAAGAGACTCCCAAATCCACAAGAATTCCATTAACGGTTTTAATTCCAAGTTTATCTAATACATCCTTAATTTTAATAAAGTCTGAATGAACTAGCTCGAAATTACTTCCAACCTCCGAAAGATAACTATTAGATTTTATAATAGCATTTATATCTTTATCAAAGGCTATCAGTAGGCCATCGGGAATTCTTTTCAAGATTTCTCTTGAGTGTCCTGCTCTTCCAAGTGTTAAATCTAGATATATTCCATTCTTTTTAATATTTAAACTCGTAATGACTTCATCTAATAAAACTGGAATATGATCCATTATAATTTAATGCCCTTTTTGAACATTTCATTTGTTAGATTTGATAAGTAATCTTCCTCTTCAAAATCTTTTTGTGATTTTGTATATACTTCGCTAGATCACATTTCAATGTGTGAACCAACTCCGACAAATACAATTTCGTTTTTGATAGCTGTAGGAAGTAAATGTTGTTCAGAAATTGTGAATCTACCAATTTTATCCAGTTCTACTTCAACAGTTTCACTGAATATTTTACGAATATATCTTTTAATTAAAGGATCTATTGCGTTGTTTGATTGAATTCTTTTAGCAAAATCTTCAAATTGAGACTTAGATCTTAGTTCAAGATTTTTATCAGCACCAATGGTGATATAAAAAACATTACCAAGTTCTTCTCTCATCTTTGGAGGAATTATTGCTCTATTTTTCGAGTCAATTGACCTGAAATAGGTTCCTAAAAACATCTACCACTCCTTCCCACTATCTACCATATTATACATATTTCTAAATCTTATTTACAAAAAAATCAAAAAAAATAATATTTAATACATGATTCAATGTTAATAGTAAAAAAAATAGTAAAAAAAACGGACATTTATCCGTTTTCATATAAATTTTTTGAAGATTAACGATCATTTAATGCTCTATAACCTTGAACTTTTTCACCTTTATAAAATCCACAAAACATACAAGCTCTATGTTGTTCAATTTTCTGAGAACAGTTTTTACAAGCAATTAAATTCAGGTTTGTTAATGAATCATGTGTTCTACGTGCACGTTTTCTACGTTTGGATGTTTTACGTTTAGGAACTATAGCCATTTTGTCTCCTCTAAATCTCAATTTTTGCTATTGAATATATTTTATTTATTATAACATTTTTAAATAAATATGAATTTTATTTTTTTATGATGAAAGAAATGAGTAAAATTTAAGATATGTCAATAGGAATTATAGCTGAATACAATCCATTTCACAATGGACATATTTACCAAATAAATTATATAAAGAGTAAGTTCCCAAATGAAAAAATTATTGTTGCAATGTCTGGGAATTATGTTCAAAGAGGCGAAAAGGCGATTGCTTCATTCGAAGAGAGAAAAAATATAGCTTTAAAATATGGAGTAAGTGAAGTTATTGAAATACCACAAAAATTTGTAATTCAAGCAGCTCATATCTTCGCTCAAGAGGCAGTTAGAATCTTAAATGATCACAAGGTTTCAAAAATTGTCTTTGGTTCAGAAACTGATAATATTGATTTATTCTATGAAATTGCTAATACTATTAAAAATAATCCTGATGCCTATAACTCTAGTCTAAAAGTTAATTTAAAAGGTGGAAACTCATTTCCAAAAGCATCTGCAATGGCTTTAGAAAGTCTATGTGGAAAATCATTTAAAATGCCAAATGATATTTTAGGAATGGAATATGTAAAAGTAATAGTTAATAATAATTACAATATTCAAGCAATTTCAATTAAAAGAGAGGTTGGTTTTCATTCTGAAGAAACAGTTGGTGATTTAGCTTCGGCTACAAAACTAAGAAAAATGATTTTTAACAATCAAGATATATCTAAATTTTCCCCAATGATTATCAAAAATAAACCAAAAAGAATTGAGGATGAATATAAAGATTTTCAAAATATCATTAGAACTAAACCTTTGGAAGAAATATCGAAAATAAATTTAGTGTCTGAAGGAATAGAAAATTTATTTCTTAAACATATTGATGAGCAAGATTATGATTCTTTTGTTAATAAAGTGAACTCCAAAAGATATACATCAAGTAGAATTAAACGAACCATGTTACAAATTCTTTTATTCTATAAGGACATGTAAAAAGGATACCTTGGGCATCCTTTTATCTATTTTATTATTTTATGATAAATAACTTATCTTAACAACAAGATTTACCACAAGCAGGACATGATGTAGTTGACCCAGATTTTACTGAGCAACTTTTTCCTTCAGTTTTACATGATCCTTTACAACATTTTTTATCTTCCATAAATATTCTCCTTATTGTCATATAAATTAAATTGACAACTTTATTATAACTCATAAATATGTGAATTTAATAATAATTAAAGTAAGAAATTAATAACGTTAAAATATTTGAAAATATTTGAAAAAATGTTAGAATATTTAATCTCAATAAAAAAACCATGCACAAAGCATGGTTGCATCTATAAGCCGCGTTCTGTTTTCCTAATGGATTGTTAATTATTTATCTAGGTATAAACCTCTTGCATTTGATTCATTTCTCTTATGCAAGTTCCCCTACCAAAATTTGGGTTTCTAGCTCATGGAGTTTACCGCGTTTCACCTTAATTTAATAAGCTCGTCTCTGTGGCACTTGTCGTCTAGGCTTAGATTTATTAGATCTAACATGAACACTACCATCATCGCAGATGGTGCTAGCGCGGACTTTCCTCTACATTATTGCAGCAATTAACCAATGCATATTTATTATATAGCTTAATTCACATTTAAGTAATTTATCAAAATATTTTTTTAAGCAATTGATTAATTATGCTAATAAAATAATTAGGTATTATTAAAATTGATTTTCTTATATAATTCTATTAATTAGAAATACTATCTAAAAAGGAGAATTATGAATACAGGTTGAGTGATGTGACTTGTCATGGGTTTATTAGTTGGTGTTATGATTTTCTTTTTAGGATTCAGTTACTATCGTGATAAGAAGAAGAATAAAATAATCATTTACAAAAAAATTGAATTAAAAAATATTACAGAAAAAACTTCAAAAGAAATTTCTTTAAGAATCAACACTATTGTTGAAGTTAACCAAGAAAAGATTGAAAACTTTGTTCCATCAATTGGCGAATTAACAATGAAAGAAATCAATACAATTTCTAAAGACCTATTAAAAGATATATATAAATCGAATCTTTTCAAGAAAATATATTTAGCAGAGGATTATGATCCAGAATTTGCTGATAATTTAAAAAGTTTAATTGATCAGAAGTCGAATCATTGAAATAAGAAATGTGTTAAAGAATTAGAATATTTTATGAATCTTGAGAATGAATTGAAAGACATTGAGCAATATTCGCAGATGAAAGCTGAAATTCTAGAAAAAGTTAATGAAAAATTTAATAAAAAAACAAGAAATGTAATAAAACCTCACAATAATGATGAACAATTAGTTAAAGACATGGAAGTAAATGAATCTACCAAATAAATTAACGCTTTTAAGAGTTTTTTTAATAATTCCTTTCATTGTTTTTATGTCCGTTTTTTTAATTCAGGGTAAAAATGAATTCGAAAATTTAACATATAGTAGTCCAGAAGTTATGTGATTATATTTATCTGGAATAGTTTTTGTTTTAGCAATGTTTACTGACTGACTAGATGGTTACTTAGCTAGAAAAAATAATCAAGTAACTTCTTTTGGTAAATTATTTGATCCAATTGCCGATAAAGTTATTACCACTAGCGCAATGATATTTTTGCTTTTATTTAATTACACATTTGTTTGATTGATTTTAATATTCATTTTAAGAGATATTTTGGTAGATGGTTCTCGTAATTTGGCGGCGATTAAAAAACTTAAAATTGAAGCATCTATTTATGGTAAATTAAAAACTGTTATTCAATCAATAGCAATAACTATTTTATTTTTTATAACTCCTGTAATACAAAATAAAGAATGATTCGAAATCATTCTTTTAAATATTCCATTAATAATCGCAGGATTATTAAGTATTATTTCTGGTATATTATATTTTAAAAATATTGTTCCTTATTTAAATGCTAAATAACACATTTAGAACTACTTGATTCTTTTTGTTTTTTAGAACTTAAATTGCTAATTATTTGTTGAGATTTAGCATCCTTAAAAAGGATATTGTAAATTTCTTTATAGTGTGTAACAGGAATGAATTTAATTTCTGAAGTAACTTCTTTAGGAATATCAACCAAATTTCTCTTATTATCTTTAGGGATAAAAATTTGTTTAATACCTTGTCTTAAAGCGGCTAATGATTTTTCCTTTAACCCTCCAATAGCAAGTACTTTACCTCTTAAAGTAATTTCACCAGTCATACCAATTAAGTGTGAAACTGGTTTATGGGAAAGTGCTGAAATAATTGATGTAGTGAAAGTTACTCCGGCGGATGGGCCATCTTTTGGAACAGCACCTTCAGGTACGTGGATATGAATAGTATTTTCGTCAAAATCAAAATCAATATCAAAATCTTTTGCATTAGACCTTATATAAGCAAGTGCTATTTGTGCTGATTCTTGCATAACGTCTTTAAGTTGGCCAGTTAATTTTAATTCACCTTTGCCCGGAAAAGTAGTTACTTCGATTGGTAAAGTTGACCCGCCATAAGCAGTATATGCCAATCCATTTACAGAACCAATTTGCTCTTCCTTATCCATATCTTCATCTGTAAATTTGATTACGCCTAAAAATTTAGTAATTGTTTTATCTTCAATCACAAATGAATTCTTGATCTTACCTTCAACAATTCCTAAGGCTATTTTTCTCGCTATTTTATCAAGAACTCTTTGTAAATTTCTAACTCCAGCTTCCATTGTGTAGTGCTTAATTATATATTCCAATTGTTTGTCTGTAACTTGGAACTCTTCAGGTTTTAAAGCATTTTGTTTAATTACTTTTCCAATTAAGTATTTTCTAGCAATATTAACCTTTTCAATTATTGTATATGAATTTAATTCAATAATTTCCACCCTATCAATAAGAGCGGCAGGAATATTTTCATAGTAGTTTGCTGTTGCTATAAACATAACTTTAGAAAGATCATATTCAATTTCTAAATAATGATCTTGAAAATTTGCATTTTGTTCTGGATCTAAAACTTCAAGCATTGCCGATGATGGATCGCCTTTATAATCGGATGACATTTTATCGATTTCATCTAATAAAATGACTGGGTTAGAAACACCACATTTCTTAATGGCTTGAATTATTTTTCCAGGCATTGCACCCACATAAGTTCTTCTATGACCTCTAATTTCAGATTCATCTTTAATTCCACCAAGTGAAATTTTAATAAATTTTCTATCTAGGGATTCAGCAATGGCTTGTGCCAAGGAAGTTTTACCTGTTCCTGGAGGGCCAAGCAAAGTAATAATAGGGGCTGAATTTTGTTCAGTGGGCTTATTATATCCATTCACTTTTCTAAAGATATCTTCACAAATTTCGGTATTACTTTCAGTGGTTAATTTGTAAGGTTTTTGAGATACTGGATTTTGAGCCTTATTATTTATAATAACAGCAAGAAACTCAATAATCCTTTCTTTAACATCTTTTAATCCAAAGTGGTGTTCTTCAAGAATTTTTTTTGCTTTTTTAATATCAATTGATTCAATATTAGTTTTCCTTCAAGGAAGAGAAGTCAATAAATCTATATAAGTCCTGCTAATATTGGCTTCCGGAGAAGAAGTCATCATATTTTTTAATCTTGATTTTTCTTTTTTAATTGCAAAAAGAACCTCTTCAGGATATATCTTTTTATTTTCATCAGAACCTAAAATGTTATCAACTTTATCTTCAGTTTCATCATCATCACCCAATTTATTCCTAATGACTTTCATTCTTTCACGTAATAGGAATTCTCTTTGCTGGCTGTCTAGATTCTTTTTGATATCTTTATCAAGATCAACATCAAGTTCTAACATATTTTTGTAACTTATTAGTGAAGATAAAAAATACTTATATTGTTCCAAAATATTTTTTGCTGAAAATATTTTATACTTATCTTCAAATGTGAATTCTATAACTGAAGCAATACTATTAATAAAGTTTTTTTGACCCATTGAATTTTTCAAAATAGAAATATTCTTTGATGGAAATAATGTTTCACCTTTTGAAATAGAAGAAATAACTGTGTCTATTTTATCTATATAAATTTCTAATTCTTTTTCGGCAACATTTTCATCTATTTGATCATATTCAAAATCACCAGTAAAAAATTGTAAGCCTTCTTCATTAATTGCTGAAGTATTAATATCAATAACCTTTACTCTTTTCTCACAAATTAAATTTAATTTTAAATGTCCACCTGGCAAAGGTTCTGCACTCGTGATAATACATTGAGTCCCATATTCATAAAGGTCCGATTTTACTTTAATATTCGCTAAATTTATATCCTTTTGAGAAATAATAATTATTTTATTTCCAAATAAAAGTTTTGACATATTAACAGAGTTTATTGACTTTTTACGACCCACTTCTAAAGTCATTGGTGTTGTTTCAAAACCAACTATTTCTCTTGATGGTATAAATGGTAAATTCATAAATTCTCCTTTTTATCATTTACTTAATTAACTCCCATAATATTGCAAGTAATTAATCAATATAAACAATTATAAACAAAAAATATGAAATATTATATTTAATGATAGATTATAGTAAATTAAAGAGTTTTTCCTAAAATAAGTCTCTATATTCCGCTAATTACTTTGTTTAAACCATATAAAATTGCAGAATTTATTCCTAATGAAAATATGTTAAACACTCCATAAACTAATGCTACCCCGCCTCAGTAATTAGGAAGAATAAAAATTATTGATAGTGAACTAGATTCATATTGTTCCATTAATTCAATAAAATCTAATGAAAAGTTATTATTTGAGATTATATTTAAAAATATTGGTGTAAATATAATTCCATTTAAGATAGTCATAATGATTGTTGTTAAAAATATTGAAAACGTTAGTGAAAAAACATAATTTCTCTTTTTGAGTAATTTATTACCAATTGCGATAAAAATCACAAAAAACAAACATGTTATAACAAAAATGGTTTTACCAACAAAAAATAAATCAATTAAACCAATATTAGTTCCAGGTAAAAGTGGATGAATTAGAAAATTACTAATTAGGGTAATTATTCCTCATCTTCAACCAGATATAAAAAATGCTAGTGAAATAAAAGCTATTCCAAAATCTAATCTTAAAAATGATGACCCTAAAATAAAAGGAATAATATTGGAGATTGTTGCACTAATCAAGGAAAGAGATAGCATCAAAGCTGAGAATACCAATGGGAAAAATATAGATCTATTCTTGGAAAATATCATATCAAACCCCCAATAATTTTTTGTAATTAAAATTAACCAATTGCAATATCTTCCTCAATATATGAGAATTTAAACTGTCTATTCTTATGACTTTTCCAAACAAGTATGGTTGATGAAATACCAAGCTGTCCAATAAACATTATTAAAATAATAAATAGTTTTGATATAACGTTTAAATGACTTGTTAATCCTGTAGAGAGACCTGTTGTACCAAATGCCGATGAAACTTCAAATAATACATCAATGAATTCGAATTGATTTGATGAATTTCCATGTATTGATGATACGGATATAAATGTGACGAGGAAAACCATAATGATGGAAATAGAGAAGACTACTCCAGCAGTATCTACTGTTTCTTTAGGGATTTTTCTATTGAATATTCTGACACTAGGTATGCCCCTAATTTTAGATCATATTGTTAGAAAAATTAATGCAATAGTTGTTGTTCTAATTCCACCTGCAGTTGAAGAAGGTGCCGAACCAATAAACATCATTATTGAATATAAAATAATTGTCGGCTGTGAAAATCTTTGAAAATCTACAGTAGAAAAACCAGCATTACGTGTAGAAAATGTGTTAAAAAAAATCGCCATTACTTTTGAGCCAGTATTACCTTCACCCTGTCATAATGTATCCTTAGTTTCATTAAGAGCATTCACTGCGGATACCTCAAATGAAAAAGCAAATATCAATCCAACCATTGAAACAATAAAATAAGAAATGCAACTAACTTTAGAAAATAATGAAAATCTGGATTTTCCTGGTAATTTTCTTATTTTATGATTTGCTCATAAATATGTGTCATAAATAACTGGATAACCAATTCCACCAATTACAAATAATATAATGAACATTAATTGTAAAAAATATGTTGAATAATATGGTTGAAGTGAACTCGGACCAATAATGTCAAAACCAGCATTATTTATAGCACTTATTGAATGGAAAATTGCAAACCTAATTGACAATCCGAGGTTTCCTACTGGATTATTATTGGCTGCCGGTTCAATGGATGGAGCTTCAAAATAAAATAAGAATGAAAGTATAAAAGATGAGATAGTAATTAAAACTAAAATTAAACTCACCGAGACAACAATCGTTTTCATAGAAAGGTTGGCATCTTTTGCGGAACGTTCTCTTCCCAAAATGTTACTCGTTATTAAATTAAGTTTACGATTAAAAATAAAATTAAAGATATAAACCTTCATTGCAAAAATTCCAATTCCGCCTAGAAAAATTAAAATAGCAATTATCGCTTGACCAAACATAGATCATGTTTCAGAAGTTACAACAGTAACTAATCCAGTATCACTAAAAGCACTAGCTGCCGTAAATAATGCATCAATATAATTTACAGAAGCCCCTTCTGCATGTGAATATGGACTTAAAAGTAGTAGTGAACTTAAAAATGTCACCAAAAAATAAGTGATAAAGATGATTTTGATATTCGATAAATTGAAAAAGAACAATTTTATTCTTTTTAGATAGTATTTAATACCATTATTATCTCGATCTTTATTATTTTTATTTTTCATATTTAAGTATTATACTAATAAAATAATGTAAAATTGTTTAAAAGTATATGTGAGGTTTTACATGGCAAGAAAAGATATATGTGTAATAGGAATGGGGCGTTTTGGGAGTGCTGTTGTTTCTAAATTAATTGATTTAGAACAAAACATTCTTGCAATTGATAGAGATGAACAAAAATTGACACAATTTAGGGACAAAAATATTAGCTCTATTATATTGGATGCTGCTGATATGAATGCTCTTAAATCGATTGGAATTTCAAATATTGATACTGTAGTTGTTGGTGTTGGTGACAACATAGAAATAATTGCTGCTTTACTTGAGCTAAAAATTAAGCATATTATTGCGAGAGCTAAAACTCATAGACATGCTCGTGTTTTAAAACAAATTGGAGTTAATGTTATTATTAGGCCTGAAGAAGAGTCTGGAACTAGAACTGCCTTAATTGCAACAAATGCTAACTTTATTAATTTCTCACTATCACTTAAAGAGATTGGTGATGGTTTCGTTATAGGTTCTACTGCAGTTAGAAATGAGAAATATGTCGGAATTCCCTTAAAAGATCTTTCGCTAAATAAAAAGGGAATTACTATTGTTCTCGTAAAAGAAAATGCAAATAGTATTCTTCCGAATGGATTATTAGAATTGAATCATAATTCTGTTATAACAATTGTTGGTAAGGTTGATAAGGTTACTAAATTTATTGGTGTTCTTAATAAAGATGTTGAACCTGAAAGAAAAACAGAAATTTTCGATGCAAGTGGCAACACATTGGTTTAATCCTTATACAATTTAAGTTTTTTATTTTCTCTATATCCGCGACCAACTTTGGCCACTTCTTTATTGTCAATGATAACTGCATCACAACTAAAACCAATATTAATTTTTAAAATATATTCACCAACTCCATATGAATCAACTGGAGCCTTATTATTCTCAAACTCTTCAATTTTTTCAGGAGTAAATCCTGATGAAACGATTATTTTAACGTGTTTACCGTCATGTTTATCAAGGGCTTTTCTTAATCTTTTGACTTGCTCTACATTTACTCCATATTGAGGTTCTTCATTCTCAAACATTTTATCAATCATGTTTATTGATGTATCTATTCGAACGCCTCATAATTTGTGACCGAATTCTTTTAATACAGCTAATGAATCCGAAATAACATCATTATTGAAATCAACTAATGCAATAAATTCTTGTTCTTCAGGGAAGGTTTCCATATATGCTTTCATTGCGGCGACTAAATCACCATTAAAATGCTGAATCAAAATGTGTGGTATTGAACCAAAAATAACCTCTTCCTTTCCTTGTGCTCCAATGTATGTTGAATGACCAATTATTCCAGCATCTTCAACAGCCTTGCCATCGATTTCTTGATTAATATAATGATCACCGCGATCACCCATATAAACAATATTTTTTCCGCGAGCAGCTTTAATACATTTATAAGAATTTGTTGCAATTGAAGTTGAACGAGCAAGGATTCCATCAATTACTCCCTCATAAATTCCGAAGTGTTCATATTTACCAGTTAATTGCAAAACTGGTTCTAATTTATTAATTATTGTCTTATCTTCTAAATATTTAATTTCATACTTAGATGTGTCAGTATTTTCCTTTAATAATTTTAATACTTCCTTCATTCCCGATAATAAAACATCGTCACTTCTTTGAAAGAATTGGACTGTTACAATACTGTTTGGTTTATACTTTTTAATTATTGATTCAGTTATTAAGAAATATTTAGCTACATAGTCTTTAATCTCCACAGTAATTCCTTTTTGTTGTTGTGTATATAATATTTTAACATTTATAAAAAAATATATATAATTTTAATTATGATTAAAAAATATTACAATTCTTTCATCCATTTCAGTAAAGTTCACTTTGAACAAAATAGGAAAATAATCATTACAAATGTCATATTATTTTTCGGATTAATATTGGTTTTAGTACTTATAGATCAACTAACAAAAACACTTTTATTTACATGAGGTCCAGTTGTTCCCGGTGCAAAAAGACAAGGTGATGGAATTATAAAAGCTGACTTTGTAATATTTGGTATAAAATCAGTTGCTAATTATGGTGTTACTGCTTTTGGAGGTTTGTTCCCCACTTGGTTACTTCATGTTTTTAGTATCTTTATATTTTTAATTTGTGGAATTTTTGCTATTTATTCACATGATAAATTATTAATTGTTGCAGTCGCTTTTACATTTTCAGGAACATTTGGTAATTTTCTAGATAGAGCGATGTTTGATGGAGCAGTAAAAGATATTATTTTCATTCCTTTATTTAAAGATTTGAATTTTGTAAGTGGTGTCTTTAATTTTGCTGATACTTGATTGTTTTGTGGATCTGTAACAGCTATTACATATATTATTATTCTAGGTGTAAAGCATTATAAACATAACAAATTCTAATTGAATATAGATATAAAAAACAATCTCGATAACAAGATTGTTTTTTATTTATTTAATAATTGTTGAATTACATAGGAATATTAATAACATTTGCTACAACTAATGCAGCTATAACAATAGCAGCAATCATTATCACTAGTACAATTGACATTATTCAGTAAAATAATTTTCTGTTTTTTGGTTTTTTAACCGCTTCATAATCATTTGTGTTTGAAAGTTCTCTTGTTCTAATTTTCTTACGAGGTTTTTCAACAGTATTTGGAATTTGTTTTTGAGCATTTTGAACGGAAGTATTTCTTGTCATTCTTTGTTGTTGTGTTGATGAAAAATTTCTAGACCTATTAGCAAAACTTCTTTCTTTAGTAGCATTTGCTTCATTTTTAAAAGCGAATTCAGATGTTTCGTTCTGACGATTTTGATTTGGAAGATTTAATGTTGAAGTTGCATATTGTGCATAGAAATATGGGTCAAATGCAGAATTCTCATCAGCAACGATCGGCTCATTAACAATAGGCTCTAGAATGGTAGTTCTACTAGCTGCTCTAGAATTTTGTTGATGAGTTTGTTGAATAACAGGTTGAATTATTGGTTGAATCAAAGTTTCTGTAATATTTAAAGGTGCATTATTGTATGAAGGTCCACCCATTGTATAAGGATTAAATATCATTGTGTTTGCACCCAAAGGATTTGAATCTGTGTTTAACATTTGATTTGGGACTGCAGTAAATTCAACAGTTCCATTATTATATGGTCTTTGAATATTTTGGTTATTATTTTGTTGACCAACCGGAACTCATACATCGTTTGAACCATTATTAAAATTTGTTGTGTTGTATCTATTGTCATTCGAATTCATTTCCGCTCCCTTGATTCCATAAACATTATGAAAGTTGTTTTCTAAAATTTTACCATTATTATCAATGTTATTCCCAAAATTGTCATTTAAAAAATATTGACTCATTTGTGGTTTAAACTTAAATTGATACTTTCCAAAATCGTTTTTAAAATTAAAGTCATTAATGTTAACACCAAAATTCCCTCTATTCATCATTCCATAATTTGGATAACCATAGTTTCGATTATAATGATAATCATTTACGAAACCATAAGGTTGTGTGTTCATAAAATTTATTTGTTGATTTCCAGTATTACCAATTTCATTATTCAAGGAATTGATATTTTCTTTTTCTTGATTTTTATTATTAGTATCATTATATGCAACATCAATATCTAAAACAATATCTTTTTGGTTAACCTTTTCATCTTTAATATTTGATGGAGAATTTCTTACATTATCCCTTATAACTTCAGGCGCATAAGTTTCCGAATGTTGTGGTTCAATTGGATATGTATTATCATCAACTGTTTGAGCTTCTTCTTTTTCTATTTTAATAGGCTTTGCATCATATACTGTCGAAATTTCTTCAGCGACATCATTATCAAATATTAAGTATGAATTTTTATTATTGTAAAGTCTATCAATACCTTTTTCATCCAATAAATCTCTTCCTGTTTCTGGATCAATTTGCAATGAATGAAATAAATTTCTTTTCAAAATTCTAGAATCATTCTCTTTTGTACCAGGAACTACTCCAATTGTATGAATAAGCACACCATCATGCATTTCAGATTTTATGTAACCATCAAACGAATCTCTTAAATTTTCTTTTTTAGTGGCTTTTGTACTTGCTTTTTGAAATCAAATAATTCCAACATTGTTAAATGAAAGATAATAATTTAAACAATCTTCACGACTTTTAAAATTAGCAATAGGTTTTTCATTGGCTTGCTTTAATTTTCATGAAAAGGGTAAATTATTTCTATTATATAAACAATAAAATTTTTTCATTTGTACCTCATTTAAAGTTTAGAAATATTTTCTTAAAACAAATTATAACATTTTTTTGAATTTAATTGGTTTATGGATGGTTATAATTATTAATAGTAAAAATAGTAAAATTTAATAGTTAACATATATAAAATCTTAGGATTTTTGTAATTCTATACTACTGAAAAAAGAGAACCTATAAACCCAAAGATAAAAATAATGATAATTATCGTTATAACAAATCTTAAGAATCCACCTCTCCTTCTTATTATTATTGTATTTGGAATTGAGTCCCCCATCGGTTTTTGAAGAGAATTAGCATTGAATATATTTTCAAATTTTGTTAATATTCCAAATACATCATCAGATAATAATAAAAAGTAAAACATTGAATTTTCATCATCAAAAATATTATCTTCATGAATCATTTTCATCATTCAATTATAAATTTCTATTGAAGCTAATTGACTTTCATTAATACTTAGATTTATTCTTTTAATAGAACTTTTCATCCTCTTGATATTTAGTTTTTGTCTTTCATCATTCTCGACTTCTTTCAATAAAGATGCTTTCATTTGTTTAATATATTCATTAGAACAAAAAGCCTTAAAAATTTTGGTGGCAGTTTTATGCTTTAACATCTCAATAGTCCCTTTCCCGCCTGATCAAAAAGTAAGTCAAAAATAAGAGTAAGCACTGACTATCTCTTTTTCAGTTTTAAAGTTATTTCTTAGACGATCAAAGAAATATGAGTCAGCTCTTGAAAATGATGAAAACATTTCATGTAATATTTTGTAATCTATTTCACTGCTTCTATACTGTTTCCTGTATTCCTTGTTAGATTTATTAGTATTGTTTTTAATAAATTCATCATATGTTCTTCGTGAAGATTGTTCTTTTAAAGTTTCATATGCAGCACTTACTTCTTTAAACTTTTCTTCAGCATCATGATCTTTACAAACATCAGGATGGTACATTTTCGCTTTAGCAAAATAAGCCTTCTTGATTTCAGATTCAGTTGCATCATTAGAAACTCCAAGAATTTCATAATAGTTTTTCTTCATTTAAATATTATAAATTATTTTAAACCATTATTTTAATTATTAGAAAGATAATTGTTAATATCTAAATCATTTTGAGTTATTTTTATTATTGAATTATTTAATATAATTTGCTCTTCTTTTATAATACAATAATTTGGATTTATGTTAAAATGGTCATCAATTAAAAAGATCTTTAATAACTCCACCAAAAATTGCTCATATTATTAAACCAATAATCACTATAAAAAATAAGACTTTTATAAAATCTCATATTGCCTCCATAAAAGAAACAAAATTATATCAAAAACCAGATGGTTCATATGTGCCTTTGTGAGGACTAATATTATATATTTTTTCAAAATT
>JBOFVX010000035.1:0-7819 GCA_051653325.1 Metamycoplasmataceae bacterium | reverse complement strand
GGGAATAAATTAAGGACAAAATATGTATAAAATGATAGTTTTTGATATTGATGGAACATTAATGAAATTTAAGGTTTCAGCTCAACAATTTGATGATAAAACAAAACAAATGTTCAAAGAACTTAAAGACAATGGTTATGTTGTTGTTTTGGCAACTGGGAGAGATCATATTTCAATAGGTGATTTACATAAAGATAATAATATTGATTATTTCATTGGAGCAAATGGTTCATTCATTCATGATTTAAGATTAGGAGAGGATATTTGAAGTACCACTTTATCTATTGATGATTTTGAAAAATATAGAGAAAATGTTTTGGATGAAAATGATGATGAGGTTACTAATATTATTTTAAGTGATAGTCAAAGTCTTTTTGTTTACTCAATCGATAAAATTAAAGATCATTGATTTTGAAATAATTTCACTGGAACTTTCAAAGAATTTGATTTACATAGAACAAATCTAAAAACAGATAATTTTCATTTAATAACTATTAATTGCAATGATGACAAACTAATTAATTTGTCAAAAGAATTCTTTGATAAAACTAATTCTTCTTTGGATATTCAAGCATCATGAGATAAAGGTTTCTTTGTTTCAGAGAGAAATCTTAATAAGGCAAAAACAATTAGAAGATTAGCTGAACAATTAAATCTAGATACTAAGCAAATTGTTGCTTTTGGAGATGGAGAAAATGATATTGAGATGATTCAAATGGCAGGTCTAGGAATTGCCATGGGAAATGCTATTGATAAATTGAAAGAAATAGCCAATGATGTAGCAGATGATGTAAGTGTAAATGGTACATATATTAAGTTGAAGGAATTAGGTATTATCTAAAAATGGATGTTTATAATTTTAATTATAAATCCAAAGATCTAAAAAACATATTTGAAACTAAAACAACTGTTATTCTAGGCAAATTTAATATTTTTCATAAGGGTCACAAGAAATTGCTTGATACTGCTAGAACTTTATCGAAAGAAAATAAAATTGGTATTACTTTATTCACAACAGAAAATAAAATAGAAATCTTACCTCTTCAAAGCAGATTAGATAATTTTGAAGAATTAGGCATTGATTTTGTAGTCATAATTAATTTTGATTTTGATTTTAAATCACTCCATGCAAAAGATTTTATTGATCATTTTGTTAATAAATATAATATTGATAATTTTGTAATTGGAAAAGATTTTGCTTTTGGATTAAATAGAATGTGGGATTCTAAAAAATTACAAGAATATTTCCCCAATACAACTATTTGTGATATTCAAAAAGTTAATGATATGAAAATTTCATCATCATCAATTTATGAAATGATTACAACGGGTGAAATAGAATTAGTTAATCAATTATTGTCAAATATTTATAATCCAATAATCCAATATGATAATTTTGAATTAATATGAGATTCTAAACTAGTAAAACCTCATAGCGGGATTTACTTTATTAAAATGGAAATTGAAGGTTATTGATATCATGGATTATTGCACATATCTATGTCAAAAAATGATCATATAACACTATTAAATTATGATGAAGATTTTGTTGATTTTTCCTATTCAATTCAAGTGATTAAGGAATGTAGAATTATTATTAATTCAAGATTCGATTCAATCTTTGAAGATGACCAAAAAAAATGTCTTGAATTTTTCCACACATTACAAAAAAAGAATATATAATTAAACTTAACATTAAGGTTTTGTTTGGTTTATATTAATATAATATTTGCTAGACTTAACGTGTTTATGAAGGGAAAATCAATTATGGTTTCAAAAGAAAGAAAATTAGAACTTATTAATCAATTTGGAGGAAATGCTAAAAACTCTGGTTCAATTGAAGTTCAAATAGCTATATTAACAGAGGATATTGAAAATTTAAAACCTCACTTCTTAAAAAATAAAAAAGATTTACACTCAAAAAGAGGTTTTATTTCTAAAATAGAGCAACGTAAGAAGTATCTTGTTTATTTAAAAGAAAATAATTATGAAAGTTATGTTTCACTAATTGCAAAATTAGGAATTAGAAAGTAGTTTTCTCAAGGTGGACCAACTTAGAAAATTTCTCTCTCATTTCGATAAGGATACAAATTTAATAAAAACATTAAATTACATAGTTACAAGTGATTATGATCAGAGTTATCTTGAAACCGATAAAATGAAAAGAATTAATCTATTCAAATGATTATATCTTTTTACTATTTTATTTGCTATTTCTATCTCTTTTATTCCATTATTGATAGGTAATACTGTTACAAGTAATAGGGCGCTTGTATTCTCATTGAATGCTTTAATATTTACAATATTTTCAATTGATTATTTATTAAGATGAATTACATATAGATATCGTGCAAAACAAACTACAAAATATCCTTTATTATCTTTTCCTTTTACTGGAGTTTCAATAATTATTCTTTTAGGTATGCTACCATCTTTTGTAATTTTATTTTTTCCTCTTTTTGAAAATAATACATCAGATGCTTTCATCAATATATTATCTTCACTAATGATTTTTAAACTAGGAAGATTACTATTATTTTTAAATGTTATTGCACCTTTTAGACTATTTACCAATATATTTATTAAACAAAGAAAAATTTTAATATATGTTTTCTTATTTCTGATTTTAGTGACATTCCTTTTTGCAGTTGTCATCTTTAGAGCAGAAGTAGATAGTAACGATAATATAAACAACTATTGAGATGCATTCTATTTTACAGTCATTAGTATTTGTACAATTGGATATGGTGAAATAACTCCAGTGACTGATATTGGTAAAATAATGATTATTATTTTGGCTTTCGTTGGAGTAGGAATTTTTACAATTCCAGGTGCAGTAATTGCCGGAGGATTCTTAGAAGAAATTCAAGAACAGAAAAAAAGAGATGAAATGGTAAGTAATAATTCATCAAATGATATTCCAATGATCGAAAGAACATTCATTAAAGGTGTGAATACTGTTAAAAATGCAACTAATAAAGTTAAAAAAACATGAAAACAATCTCAAGAAGAAATAGATGATTCTGAAAATATGGAATAATTAAATTTTACTTTGATAATATAATATATTACAAAGAAGGTATATATGTATTCTAAAATTAAATTAAATGATAAAGAAATTGAATCGGCAATCAATAATGAATTAGAAAGACAAAAAACTCATATTGAGTTAATCGCTTCTGAAAATTATGTCTCAAGCGATGTATTAAAAGTAACGGGCTCAATTCTAACCAATAAATATGGTGAAGGTTATCCGGGAAAAAGATATTATGATGGTTGTGAAAATATCGATGTTATTGAGAATCTAGCGATTAATAGATTAAAAAAATTATTTAATGTTAAATATGCAAATGTTCAAGCTCATTCAGGATCAAGCGCCAATGCCGCAGCAATTGCTGCTCTTGTCCCTAAAGGTTCTAAAATCCTAGGAATGGGATTGTCCTCAGGTGGCCATTTAACACACGGATACAAAATTAATTTTTCTGGATATTTTTATGATGCTTATTCTTATGGAGTAAATAATGAAGGTTTCTTAGATTATAAAGAAATTATGGAAATAGCTAAAAAAATAAAACCAGACTTAATAATATGTGGAGCTTCTGCTTACTCAAGAATAATAGATTTTTCTGAATTTAGAAAAATTGCAGATGAAGTTGGTGCAAAATTAATGGCAGATGTTGCTCATATAGCCGGTGCAATTGTAACGGGTCTTCATCCCACACCAGTTGGTCATGCAGATCTCATAACATCAACCACACATAAAACTTTAAGAGGAGCAAGAGGAGGGATAATTATGACTAATAATTCTGAAATTGCCAAAAGAGTTGATAGTTGAGTATTTCCAGGTTATCAAGGAGGACCACTATTTCATGTTATAGCAGGTAAGGCTGTTGCTTTCAAAGAAGCCCTTGACGAAAGTTTTGTTGATTATCAAAAACAAATATTAAATAACTCGATTGCTTTTGCTGATGAATTTAAAAAATTAGGACTCGAAATTGTTTCGGGTGGAACAGACAATCATCTTTTTACTATAAATGTTAAGAAAAGTTATAACTTAACTGGTAAAAAAGCCTCTGATATTCTACAAAAAATTAATATTACTTTAAATAAAAATACAATTCCTAATGAAACAGAATCTCCACAAGTTACTAGTGGAATTCGTGTAGGTACACCTGCAATGACCACTAGAGGAATGAAAGAAGATGATTTTAAATTACTAGCCAATATCATTCATAATGTTCTATCTAATCATGAAGATAAAAATGTTCAAATGCAAGCTTTATTAGATGTTGAAAACCTTTCTAAAAAATTTAAGTTGGAAAGATAATGAAGGAATCCTATACTAAAATAATTCTTAAAAATAATGTAAGAATTTATATTTCTGATTATCAAAAAGTATCGGAAGACATTATAAATATTCATAAATATAATCCATTACCTTCATTAATATTAACGAATGCTGTTGCTACTTTTGGTCCTTTAGGTTTTTTGTATGATGTTGAAAAGGTTACTGTACTTATGAAAACAACTGGTGCAATGAAAACATTAGTTATGGAATTTAAAAATAATGCCATAAGAGCTTTAATTGGTGATGGAAATATTGAAACTGAATATGATCATAATGGTCTTTATAATCAAATCCCCTTAATTTTAGGAATAGGTGATGAAGGATTGTTAAGAGTAAGCCGTTTTGTAAATGGCATTCCATATAATTCCGAAGTAATGCTTGCCAACGGAGATATACTGACAGATTTAGCCTATTATTTAAATAAATCAGATCAGGTTTTTTCAGCAATATTAAATGATGTTTGACTAAATGAAAGTAACTACTTAAAAGTTGATAGAGCAAATTCTGTTATTTTTCAATTATTACCAAATCACACTGAAAAAGATATTATTTGAATTGAAAATTTAATAAAAAACAATAATTTCAAGAATATGACCTTATCAAATTTTATTGATGTAATTGGTGGAAAAGAATTAAGTCATAATGAAGTAATTTCAAAATGTAATTGTAATTCTGAAAAAATGTTAAATGCCATTAGATTACTTTCTGAAAATGATAAAAACGAATTATTAGATAGTGGAAAAGACATTGAAATAAAATGCGACTTTTGTTTAAGAGTCATCAAAATAGATTCGAAAAAGATATTATAAAACAAATATTTGAACCTAAATAACCAAAATTATTCAATTATGTTCAAAATAGTTCAAAAATGTTATAATTAATATAGGAGTAACAATGAGTAAAATAATTCTAGATAAACTGAAAAGTATTATTAAAGAACGAAATATTGTTAAGCCTAAAGAACTAGAAAAAGAATTAAAATTATCAGTATCAACGTGTCGTAGATATTTAATAAAATTGGAACAAGAAAAATTCATTAAACGTGAATTTGGAGAGATTATTTATAATAATAATGATTATTTTAAAATTGATAAAAATGCAAAGGAAGAGATTTTAAGAAATAAAATAATTAAGCAAAAATTAGCAAAAAAAGGTGCACTCCTTGCAAAGGAGTATGATATTGTTTTTGTAGATTCAAGCTCAATTAATTATTATTTGTTTGAATATTTAGATAAAGATAAAATTATTTATACAAATTCTTTATTGAATGCAAGCCATGCAATAAGTAAAGGATTTTCTAATGTGAATATTATTTCAGGAAAAATTAAACTTCAAACAATGACAATAATTCCTACAAATTCATCAGATCTACAAAGAATTAAGTTTCCAATTGCATTTATTGGTGTAAATGCAATATCAAACAAAAATGAATTAATGACAACTGAAATTAATGAAGGTATCGCCAAAAAATTAATATCTGAGCAAAGTGAATTTGTAGTGATTATGGCCGAGAAAGAAAAATTTAATCATAACAGTCTTTATGATTTCAAAACAGATACTCACACCTTAATAATCACAGATAAAAAGGATTGACCTGAAAATAATGATTTTAGCATCCTAAAAATAAAATAAATATCCTGGAAGGAATAACATGAAAATAGAAAATTTTCTAAATGAAAATGTTTGCTTTTTTAATCTTGAATTTGAATCAAAGAATGATGCTTTAGATTATCTATCATCAGAACTTGTTAGAACAGGATTTGGGAAAAACAAAAGCAAAATACTTGCCGCTGCTCTTAAAAGGGAAGAAGAATTTTCAACTGGAATTGGCGAAGAGGTAGCTGTACCACACATTAGAATACCAGAAATGAAAAAATCAGTATTATTATTTGCAAAAGTTAATCCTCTAAACTGAGATTCAGTTGATGGAAAAGATATTAGATATATTTTTTTCATTGCATTGAATGATAAAGATAATGTTCATATTGAAATATTATCTGAACTAAGTAAAAATTTGATGAATCCATATTTCTTAAATCAACTAGGAAATATTTCTCAATTTAAAGAATTGATCGGTCTTTTTAATGATAATTATTATGATGAAGAGATAATTGAAGAACTTGGTGGTAATTATGATTTAGTTGGAGTAACAGCTTGTCCAACAGGAATCGCTCATACATATATGGCTGCAGAGCAATTGAAGAAAAAAGCAGTTGAGATGGGATTAAAAATAAAAATCGAAACTCAAGGTACGGAAGGTGCAAGAAATATATTATCTGAAGATGAAATTAATAATGCTATTGGTGTTTTGCTTGCTGTAGATCGTGCAATAGATTTAGAAAGATTTTCTAATCATGAAAATGTTATTGAAACCTCAACGAGAGCTGTTATTAAAAATCCCGAATCAGAGATTAATAATATTCTTCAGAAAAAAGGTAGAAAATTGAAATCCACTTTTGGTTCTAAAGAAGGTGGAGAAAATTTAGCAGGATTTAATTTCGATAATTTTGGTAAAAGGGTTTTTAAAGCTTTATTAACTGGAGTATCTTATATGCTACCTTTTGTTATTTTTGGTGGTATTATGATTGCAATAGCCTTTATAATAGATATTCCAAATGCTGGAGATCCTAACTTTGGTTCTGTGAACGATGTTGCATATTGATTTAAACAACTTGGTGGCATTTCGTTTGGATTGATGGTTCCAATCTTGGGTGGTTATATTGCATATGCCTTGGTCGGTAAAGTAGGATTATTACCAGGATTCATAATGGGATTTATTTCATCAGGTTCTTTCTTGTTCAAAGATGGTACAGGGTGATTTGGAACACCTGCATCCTCATCTGGATTCTTTGGTGCAATAGGGGGAGGAATTCTTTCTGCAGTATTAATAATTTTAATGATGCAGTATATTGTTTCTAGACTTCCCAGAAGTTTAAATGGAATAATGCAAATATTAGTGATCCCGTTTTTTGGAACATTAATAATAGCGACATTATTTTGAATTATTAATATTCCACTTCTTTATTTAAATTATGGATTTGAAAAATTCTTAAATATTTTCCAAGGTGACAATAATCTTGCAATTATTCTTGGATTAATAGTCGGAATAATGATGGCAACTGATATGGGTGGACCAATCAATAAAGCAGCATATGTATTCGGGGTAGCATCATTAAATGAAACAGCAGGATCAGGAACATATGTTATGGCTTCAGTAATGGCTGCTGGTATGATACCACCATTAGGAATAGCAATATCAACAGCTTTTAATAAAAAACTTTGAACAAAGGAAGAAAGAGAAGCGGGGTTAGCAAATTGAATTATGGGATTCAGTTTTATTACTGAAGGAGCAATACCTTTCGCAGCTAAGAATCCTAAGATAATTATCCCTTCTTCAATGATTGGTGCAAGTGTTGCAGGTATGTTATCGGCAGTTTTTGGGGTTACATTAGCAGCACCACATGGAGGAAT
>JBOFVX010000034.1:0-49728 GCA_051653325.1 Metamycoplasmataceae bacterium | reverse complement strand
AATGAAAATATTTTTATTAAACATTGTGATAAAGTCAGGATATTCTTGAAATAGCATTGAAATTTCGGGTTGACTTCTTTCAATCTTTTTGATCTCTAAAATTGATAAAGTTGTTAAATCAAATTTTGTAAGACGGTTTCAAAAAACATTAAGGTTATTCATTTCATCTTCAAATTCAACAAAAGCATTTCTCATTCTATTAAGTAATTTTTCTAAATCATCATAACTAAATCAATTTTTTTCTTTCAAAAATTTTCCTAAAGAAATTATAGAAAAAATATCTAATTTAGATAATAAATCCAATTTGTATCTTTTAATTATTGAGATAGTTTTTTCATTTAATTTTTGATGTTTAACTTCTAAGTAAGAATTTAAATCGAAATCATCAATTTTTCATTCCTTCATTTTTTTCAAGATTTTTCAAGCTTCATTTAGTTTTTGTTTTTCACTAATAAAAGTTTTTAAAACTTTTTCACTATAAGAAAAGTCAAAAGCCGTTTGATTTTCATCTTCATAAAGATTGCTTAATTTTTGAATAGTTTGATAAAAATTATTTTTGTCCTTAGTAACCTTTGTGTCTTGAAAAAAGATTCCAAAATCTTTTAGGGGACCTAATCTATCCAATAAAACATCAAGTGCCGCTTTCTTTTCAGAAACCATAAGAGCAGTTTTATCATTTTTAATAATGTTTGCAATAATGTTTGCAATTGTTTCACTTTTACCTGTTCCTGGGGGTCCATGAATTATTGTATTTGATCTAATTGATAAATTCAAAGCAAATAGTTGACTCAAATTAAGAGAACTTATTTGAATTCAATTTGCATTTTCCGTAAATACCATTTCTTCAGAGTTCAAAATATTAATTACTTTTTCATCATTAAAAACATCAGTACCAGTTTCAATTATGTATTCTAGATCCTGTTTTAATTTTCCTCCATTGGGTTGAAAAAAACCCAATATAAAGGCATCTTCAAGAACTAATTTTTTGTCAAGCCTTGCATGAACATCAGTCATATCTTCATTAAGAAATTCTCCTTGTTCATTTGGAAGTTTTAGATTAAATGAAAAGTTTTCGTTTAGAAATTCAATTGCATCATTAATATTATTAATCTCATTTCAAATCTTAAGCAATTTAGCATTCTTTTTTTCTTGTTTAATTAAATAAACAATTAGTTTTTCATTAATTACCATTTCAGATTCTTTGCTTTTTAAAGTAGCAGTTGCTAAATCAATATTCACCTGTTTGAAAATAATTGGTGCCTTTATAATTTCGCCATTAGAAAGATGACCTGTTAAAAAGTATCTTGTCAAATATAAACATCATTCGCCACTATCAGCTTCTCTTGCAGTTGCCATAGTATCTAAGTTAGCCAATTTTTTATCTAATGCTTCAAATTTGGACTTTAAATATTCAAAAATCATATCTTTATGGTTAGAAAAAGATGAAAGCAATAAGTTAACCTTATTTTTTGGTAAAAATATCGAGTTTTCCTTTAAAAATTTTAGATATGCTGTGGGGTTTGTTATCTTATTTAATTTTTCTGATAACTTATTTCAATCATTTTTATGAGATAGTTTAGCATCATTATCATGCTCAAATAAAGAAATAATATCCTTTTCATCATAAAAAACACTTGGACTAAAAATATCGCTTGAATTCAGTTTAGTAAAAATGGTGCGATCCCTTGTACTTATAGATACTAAGTTGATAACCTTATTTTTTAAGTATTTTCGACTGTGATCCATATTTTAGACTCCCCATTTTATTTAAATGAAATTATATTGTAAATTTTATATTGATTAATGTTATTTTTTAGTTAAAGAAATAATTAAGTCATTATAATATAATGTTAAATATGCCAGAATTACCAGAAGTCCAAACTGTTGTCAATTATTTAAATAGAGAAATAATAGGTAAGAAAATCCTTGACATTCAAGTTTTAGCTGAAAAAATGATTAAAAATGTTTCTGTTGATACATTTAAAGACACACTTATAAATACTACAATTGAAAAAATCGAAAGATTAGGTAAATATCTTATCTTCTACTTAAGTAACAAAAATGTAATGGTCAGTCATCTAAGAATGGAAGGTAAATATTGAATTAAAAATCTTGATGAACCAATTATTGACAAACATATTCATTTAATATTTAAACTTGAGAATGCTAATCTTTGTTATCATGATACAAGAAAATTTGGAACCTTTACTATTTACAAAATAGAGAATTTCAGAAATTCAGCTGAATTAATTAAAATTGCTATTGATCCATTAAGTGATGAATTCAATGCTGATTATTTGTATGGAAAAATTCAAAAATCAAAAAAATTAATTAAAACAATGTTGCTAGAACAAGCAGTGGTTTCTGGAATTGGGAACATCTATGCTTGCGAAATATTATTTAGTGCAAGAATTTCTCCATTTAAAATATCTGGTGAATTATCTCTTGATGAATGTATGAATATTGTCAAGGAATCCAAAAGAATTTTAAAACTTGCTGTTAAAAATAATGGGACCACAGTTTCTTCATTTACATTTGATAGTGCCCATGCAGGATCTTTTCAGAGTTATTTAAATGTTTATGGAAGAGCAAGAAAAAAATGTGTTAATTGTGATTCACTTATTATAAAAGGTTATATTAATAAAAGGGGAACTTATTATTGTCCAAATTGTCAAAAATAATTTTATATAATAATATAATGAAGAAAAATAAAGTAACTATTGGTATTTATAATGTAGCAACCCCCATTATTTCGATGTTTCCTGAAAAAGCTAAAAGAGCTGAAAATTTATTAATCGATAATGGATTTGATATATTATATGGCAATTTGGCTTTTAGTAATAATGGTTACACAACAGGCTCTCCAAGAGAAAGGGCTAAGGAAATAAATGATTTAATAACTAATGAAAAGGTTGATATTTTATTATCGTCGATTGGCGGTAATAATACATCATCAATATTAGAATATTTAGACTACGAGATGATTAGAAAAAGTAATATTAAAATAATTGGACATAGCGATACAACAGCATTAATACTAGCAATTTATGCGATGACAGGAAAGATAACTTATTGTGGAGCATCTTTTATTGTTGGCTTTGACAATCAACAAGATATTAATCAATTTCACATAAAATCATTAATGGATAATTGTGTAAATGATAAATTAGGTTTATTAGAAATGCCTCATGAATATACATCACAATTCATTCCATGAACCAATTTAGAGTCTGTTCCAAGAAAGGAAATGAAAAAAAATAAAATGATAACCATTTCCGAAGGAATAATAGAAGGGGTTATCATAGGGGGTAATTTAAATACATTTCTTCCACTATTAGGAACTAAATACTTTCCAGAGGTTGATCATAATACTATTCTATTTTTTGAAGATACTTGTCAAAGTGATAATTTAAATTTAGCTCAAGTTGAAAAGAATTTAGCTTCTTTAAGAAATAGTGGAATACTTTATAAAATAGGGGGATTAATTATTGGAAAATGTGAGAGCTTTGAGGAAATTTCTAAAGGAATAAAGTATGTTGATTTTATTCATGATTTCATATATGATTTAAATATTCCTATAATAGCAGAATTTGATTTTGCACATACTTTACCAATTGCAACAGTGGCAATCGGTTCAACAGTAATATTAAATACTATTGATCAAACATTAACAAGAATTAAATAATTAAATGAATTAACAATATTAAAATTAATAGTTTCCTAATAATGTTATAATTAAAAATGGATATCGTAAATAGGGCGGTATTATTAATTAAAATGGTAAATTAATTATTAATTAAGTCGATACATTATCCAAACAAAAAAAGAGAAGAAGGTCATCTATTGAGAGTAGATTTACATCTACATTCATATGCTTCAACACAAAATGGTGATTCAGTTAAATGAGAATCTGTGCACGATTCTGTTTTAAGATTATATAGAGCAGGTGTGCGTTTAGCATCCTTTACTGACCATAATATTTTTGATGTTGATTTATATTTAGAATGTAAAGAATTAGGAAAAACTGGAGGTATGATTTTCCTTCCTGGTATTGAGGTAAATATTGTTAGACCAAATGGTGTTATTGCCAATTTAATATATATATTTCCTGAAGATTTAGATGGTGATCAATTACTAAAAATTAGGGAAATATCTAAATTCCAAATTCCAAAGAATGGAATAACAATTAGTAAAGCAAATACGATTTTTAGTGAATTTGAAACAATCAAAATCCCGCATGTTGGAAAATCGGATCACTTTGTTGCTGAAGATTTGGATGGTATTGATTATGATGCTTTCGAAATCACAAACTTTAATCACCAGAATTACAAGCGAGTAATTAAAAAGGGATTGTCTTCATCAGTAGTTGCATTTTCAGATACTCATATCTGAACTAGTTATCCTCAACAAGCAACACTTATCACTGAGATAGATTTGAATCCAATAGGGTTTGAATCATTGAAAAAGAAATTGAAAGAAAATAAAATATTCGCGAAAGGAATAATAAATGATTAAACAAATCATATTTAGATATAAAAATTCATTAACTGCAGAGCCTTTAATAATCAATTTTGATGAACATATAAATGTCATAATTGGCCCAAAGGGTGGGGGAAAATCAACACTATTTGATTTGCTTGCAGGAATACAAAATGGATATATATCTAAGAACGTAATCGATGCTTTGGATGATTTTAATCTAGCATTTGATAAGGCTATAAAATTTAATAATGAAATAATAAATGTTAATCAATTATCAAAAAAAACAAAGAAAGAAATGGAAGTAGATTTTGAAAAGAGATATGATGTTATTTTTCAAGATGATCCCATCAAAAAAAATATCAATAACTTAGATCAAATAGATAAACAGAAAAAAGATTATGTTCAAAATTTAATTGATGGATCACCAGTTATTTTAAAGTTAGTTAAAAAAATTGAGGATTTCTATAATGGAATGATGAAAATTTCCCAAATGAATAATCAAAATGAAATAAATTGAACAAATGCATTTCAAATAAAATCACTTTCTGATGGTCAAACAAAATTGATTATTAAACTAGATTATAAGGATATTGATATTAGTCAAAAAATAAATATTGAAAAGAGAAATCTAGATATCATTATAAATAATGCAAAAGAACAAAAGGTTGAATTAGAGAAGTTTAAAAATTTAAACTTTGCAGGAATTAATATTGATGAAAAATTCAATAACGAATTAATTTTAAAAATAGATAAACTACAAAAAGAATATGATGACCTTCTAAAACTTGTCAAAGAAAGAGAGTCATATATTAATAGAATTAGTCTTATGTCTATTTGTTTTAAAAAGGCTTACAATAAAACAATTGAGGATATAAAGAAAAAAGATTTTAGTGGAGAAGGATTAAAAGCTTATGAAAGGCAAGCTCAAAATTATTTTAAGAAACTAGCTCAAGAGATTGTTTATCAAAAGAATTTATTTGAAGAATTAATAAATAAGGAAATACATTTAAATTTTGAAGATAATGAAATTAATAATACTCTTTTATCTTATAAAATTGATTCAGTAGTTAAACTTGACCAAGAAGAAATAGTGGATATTCTTAAAATTGTTCTTCCAACACCTGGAGGATCAATAAGCGATATTTCAAAATGATTATTAAACCTTATTAAAAATGGTCCAAAAGATTTTGATAGAAAAAAGATTTCCAACTGTATATCTAGAAACCTTAAGAAATATGTAAAAGTATATGCCGAAGGAAAAGACTATGACACAATGTCACTTGGACAAAAATCAATTTATGGAATTAAATATAAATTCAATAATTCAATGGACCAAATTTTATTCTTGGATCAACCTGAGGATAATTTGGATAATCATACTATTGCCACAAATATTTTGGAAATGATTACAAAAAAAGAGCAACAAGTTTTTATAGTAACTCATAATGCAAATATTGGAATACTAACAAATCCAGGGAAAGTTATTGTTGCCGATTTAAATAATAAAAGTGAACAATATTATGAATCAATTGTTGTTAATAATGAAAATGGTGAACTTGATTCAACACATTATCTTGAAGGTGGAATTAACTTTCTTGAAAGAAGATATATGAAAGTAAAAGGAGAAAAATAAAATGATTTTAAAAATTAGCCAAAAAGAAAATTTGGAAACAAAAGAAATAATAGTTAGCTTTGCAAAGGAATTGTTACTAATATCGGAAAATTCTGAGGAATGAACCAATGAAGGAATAAATAAATTCCTAATAAACTTAGCTTCAAAGACTCCTAGTGATGAAAATATTGAATTAGAATATGATGAGGAAAATGAAGATCCTACATATAAACATATAATAAGTTTATTTAATGAATTTGTTTTAGAATACAATAAAACTATAAAAACACAAATGCTTTAATTTTTAAATATTAATAATTGTGTTTTATAAATTAGTTTTTATTATACAATATTAAACAATATGAAAAACTTGAATGCTGAAATGTCTATTGTTATTTTAATACACAAATTCTTTTGAAAATCAAAGGTTGGTCCATTAACAATGTTCTTATTGCCTACCGGTTTTATGTTAATTTATTATGTAATTGGAACTAGTAATAATAGTATGGCTGGTTTTGTACAAGCCTTTCCATCATTTATAGCTTTATCTGTTTTGCCAATTACTTTAATTTCTTTACCACAAATGCTTGTTGAAATAAAACATTCGATAATCTTACGGAAAATTTCAACCTCAGCAATAACCCCAATTAGATATAATCTAATTGTTTCGGCTTGATTCTTTATTATGTGTTGCTTTTCAACAATATTTATTATTGGTCTTTTCTTAGCATTTTTGAATACTAAAATCTCAAGTGAATTAGGACATATTAATTGAGGTGAATTCTTAATTGCCTTATTAATGTTATACATTACTTCAATTGCAACAGGAATTGTTTTATCTTCAGTTTCTAAAAAATCTTCAAGTGTTCAGTTAATTGGATTATCATTTATGATGCTTACCATAACTCTAGCTGGTTACTTTATTCCTATATCAGTTATTGGTGGAATAGACGCAATTAAATTTGTAAGTTTATTATCTCCTATTAACTATTCAACTTCACTACTTAATAATGTTTTAATTGAACCTATAAATGGAGTTTCAAGAAGTATCTTTGAATTTAAAGATTTCTATATTGAGAATTTTACAAAACCCGGAGAGGGATTGCTAATTATTTCTGCATGACAGAAACCATTGAATCTACTTATGCCCTTAGTTATTTTTGGCGGATTTAATTTTGTAGCTTACAAAAAATTCTCATGATCAAGTAGATAAGAATAAAGAAATAAATTAGAAAGGGAGGATAATATGAAACACAAACATAACACTATTTGAGATAAAGTTGAAGAAATCGAAATGAAAGAACGTCGTAATCCTTATGATGATTTAATGATTTATCATACTGCTGTTGAACCACAAAAAGAATTGCTTATTGAAATAAAAAATTTGACATGCAAAATTAAAGGGTCAAGAGGAATTAAAACTGTTTTTGAAAATGTATCTTTCAATATATATAAAGGTGAAAAGATCGCATTTTTGGGTCCAAATGGAGCTGGTAAAACTGTTATGGTGGAAATATTATCCGGAACACGAAAACCAACTAGTGGAGAAATAATTTATCACTTTGATCATAAAAAAAATAAACCTTATGAGCATTTAGGAGTTCAGTTTCAAGATTTCGAATTTCCAACGGGTTTAACAATTAAAGATATTATTGACTTTGTAATTAAATTAAATGAAATTAATAATATTGATATAAAAGAATTTAATTATATTTTAGAAACATTTCAAATTAAAGATATCTTAGATCGTCGTGTTTCAAAGCTTTCTGGGGGACAAAAACAAAGATTAAATGTTTTTATCTCGTTAATTAATAATCCCAAGGTTTTATTCCTAGATGAATTTACAACAGGTCTTGATATCGCGATTAAAACTAATATCCAAAACTTTATAATCCAATACTGTAATCAAAATAACACATCATTAGTATTAATTTCTCATGATATAGATGCGATAACAGAAATGGTCGAAAGAATTATTGTTTTAGCTGAACATGAGCTTAAAATTGATTTAACTTCTGAAGAAGTTGTGAATGAATTTGGTAATGTTTCAGTCATGCTTAAAAAATACATTGCTTACTAATTTATATAAATATATATGTGGCAAATAAAAAGCACTCAATTTAGGTGCTTTTTATTTAAAATTTTATTATCTTATTTAACTAATTCAAGAATTGCCATTTTGGTTCCATCGCCTTGACGAGCTGGTAATTTAATAATTCTAGTATAACCACCTTGACGGTCTTTATATTTAGGAGCAACAGTTTCAAATAAATATTTTAAAGCTGGTACGCCATCCTTAGTTTTAACATCTCTTAAAAATGATGCCGCTGCTCTTCTTGAACTTAAAGTATTAGTTTTACCTTTGGTGATCATTTTTTCAACATGTCTTCTAACTTCTTTTGCTCTTGTTTCAGTAGTTGTAATTCTTCCGAAAACAATAACATCAGTTGCAAGTGAACGCATCACTTGTTTTCTTCATGTTGCATTCCTTCTAAAAAGTTGATGTGGATTAGCCATTATTCATCTCCTTTATTTAGAATAATTTTTAACTCTTCTAATTTAGCAACAATCTCATTTACTGATTTTTCACCAATTGAATTAATATTTTTTAATTCTGATTCTGATAATGAAATTAATTCTGATACTTTAGAAATTTTAGCTCTTCTAAGTCCATTTGTTGAACGAACTGTTAGGTCAAGATCATCAATAGTCATTGATTCGAATTTTGAATCTTCTTTTTTTGGAGATTCATCTTCAAAAATATTATTTAGATCAAGATTCTTAACATCACCAATAATTTGCATGTGAGCAATCATTATTTCTCCAACTTGTGAAAGAGCTGTTTTAGCATCAATTGCTCCATTTGTTTCGATTCAAAGTTCTAATTTCTCTTGAACTGCATATGAAGGGGTATTTAATTCCTCGACATTTGTTGATACTCTTACTATTGGAGAAAAGTTAGAGTCCATAGCAATGAATGATCCATTTTTAATTTTTGAATCCATTTTTGAAATATTTTCTTTGATAACAGTTTTGTTGTAATCTGAATCATAGTAACCTCTATCAGCTCTTAGGAATAATTCAAATTCTAATGCACCTTTTTTTGCAACATTAGCAATTACCATATCTCCCATTGAACTTGTAGCCAATTCTAATTCAGAAGGAATTTCTAAGTCATTAACTTTAACTGGGCCTTCAACATCATTTTTATAATGAATTTTAATGATTGTATCATCACCAAAAACTTCAGAATTATATTTAAATTTTATTTGAGATAAGTTTGATAATAATGTTATAACATCGACATCAACTCCACTAATTGGAGCATATTCATGTGAAATTCCACTAATTTTTGCTACAAATGATGAAACACCATAAATAGATGAAAGTAAAATTCTTCTAATTGATGTTCCTAAAGTATTAGCCATCCCTCTTTCAAGAGGTTGAATAACAAACATTGTGTTATTTTCTGAAATCTTTTTCGATTTGATTTCATTGTAATTAATTTTAGCTATTTTAGGCATTATGCTCTCCTTCTTTTTAAAATTTTCTTAGGTGGTCTTGTTCCATTGTGAGGAATTGGAGTAACATCTTCAATACCTTTAATGGTGATCCCAGAAACTTCTATTTGTTTACGAGCTGCATCTTTTCCAGGACCAATCCCTTTTAGTTTTACATCTACTTCTTTGATTCCAAATTTCTTTGCCTCTTCTGCTGCTGCCGCTGCCGCTAAACCTGCTGCATAGGGAGTTTTCTTTTTGGTACCTTTGTAACCAATTGCACCTGATGATGATCAAGCAAAAACATTTCCTTGCTCATCTGCAAAAGTTACAATTGTATTTTGGTGAGTTGAGTGAATGTGTGCAACACCACTAACAATAACTCTTTTTTTAGTTTTTTTAGCCATATCTACATTCCCCCCTTACTTCTTCTTACCTGTTGGACTATTTCTTGGTCCTTTTCTAGTACGAGCATTCTTTTGAGTTACTTGTCCTCTAACTGGTAATCCTTTTCTGTGACGAATTCCACGATATGATTTAATTTCCATTAAACGCTTAATGTTAATTCCCACTTCTCTTCTTAAATCACCTTCAGTCATATATTGACTTGCAACTTTTCTTATTGCACTTAATTGCTCTTCAGTAAGTGCTGAAACTTTAATGTTTTCATCAATATTAGTTTCCGCCAATATTTTTTTAGATAAACTTTTCCCGATTCCAAAAATGTATGTCAATGATATGACAACACGTTTATTATTTGGAATTTCAACGTTTAATATTCTAGCCATTAATTAACCTTGTCTTTGTTTGTGTTTTGGCTGGATGCAAATAGCACGAACAATACCCCTTCTTTTTATTATTTTACAATCTTTACACATTGTTTTTACTGATGCTCTTACTTTCATCTTTCTCCTCGATTATTTATGCCTAAAAACAATTCTGCCCTGAGTTCAATCATATGGACTGATCTCGACATCAACAGTATCCCCAGGAAGAATTCTAATTTGGTGAATTCTCATTTTACCTGATACTCTTGCTTTAATTTTTAAGTTGTTTTCACATTCAACTTCATATTCAGTTGTTGAAAAGCATTTTGTTACTTTTCCAACCATTTTTAACGCTTCATTTGCCATATTTTGTATTTAATTCATTGAAAATTATGAATTAATTCCTTTCTATTTTGATGAATTTTAGATGATTACAAGAACTATCTAAATCACGTTATTCAATTATTCTTAAATAATTTCTTTAAAAGCAATTGAGATTAATCTTTTAAAAAAATTCCTGGACTTATGATATAAGAAAAAGCTGATATATGCCAGGTTTTAAGGTTTTAGTGAAAATTATTATTTAAAAGATTTTTTATTTTAATAACATTTATATAAAAATGATATCAAATTTATTTTAAAAAAGCAATACTTTTATGTTTTTTTATGTTAAAACTATTCCTTTTCCATCTTTAATCAAAACCGTCTGTTCATAGTGACTTGATTTCATTTTATTAACTGCAATAACTGTTCAACCATCTTTTAAAATCTTAATTTTCCTGGATCCTTGAAGAATCATTGGTTCAATACAAATAACCATATTATCTTTTAAAAGGATTCCACTCCCTTTTTTACCATCATTATTAACATAAGGTTCTTCATGAAGGTCTTTGCCAATTCCATGTCCACTAAATTCAATTGGTGTATAAACATTTTGAGATTTAAGATAGGAACCAATTGCAAATGCTATATCACCTGTTTTCGCCCCTGGTTTAATTGCATTAAGACCAGCATTAAAGGCTTCTTCGGCAACTCTAATTAAAAATAAATCTTCTTCACTAGGTTTTCCAACTGCTCTAGTAAATGCTGAATCAGAAAAATAACCATCATATATTGCTCCAATATCAATGGAGATTAAATCACCTTCAAGTAAAATTCTTTTTGATGGAATGCCATGAATTAATTCTTCATTAACAGAGGCGCAAATTGTTCCTTTGAATCCATGATAATTTAGAAATGCTGGTTTTGCTCCATATTTAGTAATTTCATTGAATGCTAGTTTATCCAATTCTAAAAGTGAAACTCCAGGTTTAATAGCATCATAAATTGTTTTTTTTACTTTATTTAAAATTGAGCAAGATTTCTTAATTAATTCAATCTCTCTTTCACTCTTAATGTAAATCATTATTCATTATACTTTTCTAATATTTTGTTAATAACATTTTTAACACCTGTATCAGAGTTTACTTTAAAAAGCATTGATTTTATGGTATAGTAATCAATTAAAACTTTGGTTTGATCATTATATACTTGTAAACGTTTAATAATAGCTTCTGGTTTATCATCTTCTCTAGTTATTAATAAGTTACCATCATTTTCGCAATAAGGGTGTTTTTTTGACTTCATTAAAGTGGTATTATATGTTTTTTTACAAACTGAACAAAATAGCCTTTGAGATAACCTTTCAATAATTTTTTCTTCTGACAATTCTAAAAGAACCACGATAAATTTATCTTGCTTTAAACTTGCTAAAAAATCAGCTTGATCGATTGTTCTTGGATAACCATCCAAAATATAATTTATATTATTATTCTTTAATTCTGTTACTTTTTTCTTTACTACTTCATTAGTTATATCATCTGGAACATATGAACCTGATGAAACAATTTGTTCAATTTGAATCCCTAACTCTGTTCTATCTTTTATTTCGGCACGGAAAATATCTCCTGTTGAAATATGTTGGATATTAATTTCCTTACTTAATTCTGAAGCGATAGTCCCTTTACCAGTTCCAGGTGCCCCCAAAAAAATTATGTTTTTATTTGTTCTTCTATTTATCATAAGATTGACCCACTTTCTTCATCCATATTGTAATCATCATTTATTAAATCGACATCTCTTGTCATTTCATTGAAGTTGTAAATCTCATGTGGTTTAACATCAACTTTAGCTCTTTGACCAAAGTGAGTTGTTTTGTAACGTACTCTAACTTGTTCCATTGTTTCAATAGAAACGGAAACGATAATCATTAATGAAGTTCCCCCAAATAAGAAGGCTGGATTAACGCCCGCCATTTGGATAACATATTCAACGGAAGCTAGAATTGTTAAATAGAAAGCTGAAAAGACTGATAACCTCATAACAATTGATGTTAAATAATCTTCAGTTTGTTCTCCAGGTCTAATCCCTGGAATAAATGTTGAATTACGATTAAAGTCTTCTACTATTTTATCGATTCTTGATTGTTGTAATCCCATTATAATTGTAAAAAGGAAAATAGAAACTGAAAAGATTACTAAACCAATTGGCGCTGTTAGAACGAAATTCTCCTGGAACCAAATAACAGTTAAATAGTTATGGTCTAAAAAACCAGCAATAAAATTAATAATCATTAATGGAAAAGAAGTTACTAACATTCCAAAAATAACCGGCATTACTCCCGCTGCATTAATTTTTAAAGGTAAATATGAAAGCTCTTTAACACTACGACTTCTTCCAGAACCTGTATGTTGAATTGGAATTTTTCTTTCTGCTTGATAAATGAAATTAATAATAAACATTATTAAAATAAAAGCTAATAAATATAAAGCATAGTAAATTATTCCTGTTAATAATTCTGAATTAGTAGATCCTTCAGGAATCATGGCTTTAAATGCCGCTGTAAAAATTGGAGGTAAGGAAATAATTGTTCCAGTTAGAATTAATAGTGATGTACCGTTACCAACACCTTTATTTGTAATTTGTTCTGAAATAAAAACTGATAAAAATGAGCCAGCAATCATTACAAGTGGTAGAACAAGATAAATAAATCATAATTGATCAAATCCAGAGGCAAGTTCCACAAAACCAATGGTTCCTGTTTGTAATGATTGTGTTAAGACAACTGCTTGAATTGCAGCAATTACAAAGGTTATTAATCTTGTTATATAGTTTATCTTAATTCTACCTGCTGGTCCTGATTGAGATAAACGATAAATAGGTGGAAATAACTTTGTTTGTGCAAAAGTCATAATAATCGATGCCGAAATAAAGGGGCTTATACCTAATGAAACAAGAGAAAACCTTCGTAATCCCCCTCCACCAATGGTATTTAAGATCCCAAAAAAATCATTTGGATTGATATCTTGACCTTGAACTACATTAACTCCAGGAACAGTAATTGAACCAATAATAACAAAAAAAGACATCATCACAAGGGTGAAGATGATTTTCTTTGTTAATACTTTGTCTTTAAAGTTATCGATTAAATACTTTTGAAAAAACAATACCGTTCTAGAGGTAATTGGAGTAACATGGGCTCAAATTCATTTGAAGAATTTCAAATTAAATAACCTCTACGCTTCCGCCAGCTTTCTCTATTTGCTTAATTGCACTTTGTGATGCAGCATTAATTTTAACATTAAACTTTTTAGTTACTGTTCCATTTGAAAGCAATTTAACAGGCATGTTTCTATTACGAGCAATTTTAAGTTCATTTAATTTTTCAACAGTAATTTCTTCATTGGCTTTAAAGTTTAATTCTAAATCTTCTAAAGAAACCACTTGATATTCAATATGGTTAACATTATTGAAACCTCTTTTAGGTACACGTCTAAATCATGGATTTTGTCCACCTTCAAAACCCGGTCTAGTTCCGGTTCTTTTATTTTGTCCCGACTGACCTTTTCCGGCTTGTTTACCTTTTCCGGCAGCATGACCACGTCCAACACGTGTTTTTTCATGACGTGAGCCTTCATTTGGCTTAAGTGAATGTAATTTCATGTTTACTCCTTTTCTTTAAAATTTTATAGAATTTTTATTAATCATTTTGAAAATAAATTTTTATTTTAAAATTTGACTAACACTAATGTCTCTTAGACTAGCGATTTCTTCAACTGTTCTTAATTTAGAAAGTGCTTTTAATGTTGCTTTGGCTGTATTTGCTTTTGTTCTTGAACCATATGATTTTGTATAGATATCAGTAACACCTGCCAATTCAACAACAGCACGAACTGTTCCTGAAGCAATAATTCCTTTTCCTTTTGGAGCAGGTTTTAATAATACATTAGATGATAAGTATTTAGTTTGAATTTCATGTGGGATTGTTGATTTATTAATAATAGGAACATTGATCATGTTTGATTGAGCATTTTTAATTGCTTTTTTAATTGAATCTGGTACTTCCTTAGCTTTCCCGTGTCCAATTCCTACTTTACCTTTTTTATTTCCAATAATAACTATTGCTGAAAATGAGAATCTTCTTCCACCTTTAACAACTGTTGTAACTCTGGCAATATCAATAACTTTTTCTTCAAATTCGCTAACTCTTTTTTTAATAGGTTGACGTTTTTTAGAATTAGTTGTTCCTTCGCCCTTTGGTTTTCTAACAAAGTTTGTTGAATTTGAAGCAAAGTGAGATTTTTCCTTCTTTACTGGTGCTGCAGGAACTTCTTTAGTTCCAGCAACATTAATTTCAACTTTAGATGCTTCTTTCATCTCTACTTCTTGTGTTAATTGAACTTTGTTCTTTTCTAATTCAACATTTTCTTTTTTCTCTTGATTTTTATCCATAACTAAAACTTAATCCCTTCTTCTCTAACAGCATCTGCAAAAGCTTTTACACGTCCATGATAAATATATCCTGAACGATCGAAAACTATTTTTTCAATTTTTAGTTTTTTAATTTTTGCGCCAAGTTCTTTTCCGGCTTTTTGTGCTGCTTTAACGTTTCCGCCATAAGTTTTATCTTTAAGAGTTGAAACTGAAGCCAAAGTTTTTCCAGTTGTATCGTCAATTAGTTGAGCATAAAAGTTTTGTAATGATTTGTAAACAGACAATCTTGGAACTGTTGGAGTTCCGCTGATTTTTGTTCTAATTTTAAGATGTTTTTTTAATCTTGCTTGATTTCTTGATTTATGTGCCATATTTACCTACTTACTTAGAAGAAGCTTTCCCCTCTTTACGACGAATTACTTCATTGTCGTACATTATACCCTTACCTGAATAAACATTTGGTCTTCTGATTTTTCTGATTTTAGCAGCAAATTCTCCGACCGCTTGTTTATCGTTGCCAGAAACTACTATTTCAACTGGTTTTGGTAGCTCTAATTTAATATTTTCTGGAATTTCTAAAAGATGCGGATGTGAATAACCAGCATGCACTTCTAGAACATTATTTACAATTGCAGCTTTATAACCAACACCTTTTATTAAAAGTTTTTTGTTAAAACCTGATGAAACACCAATTATCATTCCTGATAACAAAGAGTTTGTTGTTCCATGTAATTGTTTTGTATGCTTTTCTTCATTTGCTCTAACTGTTGTTAGTTTATTGTCTTCAACTTTAACAGATATTAAAGGTGAAAAAATACGAGATAAAGTACCTCTTGAACCAGTAACTGAAATCATTGGTTCTTTAATATCAATAGTTACACCATTTGGTATTTCTAAAATTCTATTTCCGACTCTTGACATATTTATTATCAAACGTAGGCTAGCACTTCGCCACCTATGTTTGCCTTTCTCGCTTCTTTATCCGTAATTATCCCTTTTGAAGTAGAAATAATTGCAATTCCAAAACCTGATAAAACTTTAGGAATTGAATCAACTTCTGAATAAATTCTAAGTCCTGGTTTTGAAATTCTTTTTATATCAGTAATAACTCTTTCATTACCTTTATATTTCAAGGTTAAAATGATTTCTTTTTTAACACCTTCTGTATTAACTTCGAATTCACCAACATAACCTTCTCTTTGCATAATCTCTAAAATTTTAATTTTAGTATTAGAATGAGGAATTGAAACCTTTTTGTGTCTTCTTGAGTTTGCCATTTTGATACGAACGATCATATCTGCTATTGGATCTGTAATGAATGCCATATTATCAACTCGCTTTCTTTATTCCAGGGATTTTACCCTCATGTGCTAATTTTCTAAAACAAATTCTACATATTTCGAATTTTTTAAGAACTGAGTGAGGACGTCCACACAATTGACAACGTGTATATTCTCTAGCACTATATTTAGGATGTCTAGCCGCTTTTACTTTTAATGATTTTTTTGCCATAACTTACCTACTTATTACCTTTTGAAAAAGGCATCCCTAATTTTTCTAATAAAGCAAATGCCTCTTTATCGGTTTTTGCAGTTGTTACAATAATAATATCCAACCCTTTAATTTTTCTTATCTTGTCAAATGAAATTGAAGGAAAAATTATTTGTTCTTTAATTCCAATTGCAAAGTTACCTGAACCATCAAATGCTTTTGGATTAACACCTCTAAAATCTCTTATTCTTGGAATTGAAACATTAATTAATTCATAAAGGAAAGCTCATGCTTTATCTCTTCTTAAAGTAACTTTTCCACCCATTGGCATTCCTTCACGTAGTTTTCAAGAAGCTAATGATTTTCTTGCTCTAGTTTCTGCTGATTTTTGACCAGTAATAAGAGCTAATTCATTTTGAACTTCTTCAATCGCTTTTGAATTAGTTACTTCACGACCTGCAGTCATATTTAAAATAATTTTTTCGATTCTTGGAACTTCCATAACAGATGAATATTTAAATTCCTTCATTAAGGCAGGAACGATTTCTTTAACGTATTTAGTATGTAAAACTGTTTCCATAAATTAAACTTCCTTTCCTGTTTTTCTTTCAAAACGAACTTTTTTTCCATCATGAATTTTGTAACCAATTTTAGTAGGTTCATTAACACCTTTTTTAGATTGTTTTGTTTTAAGAGCAACATTTGAAATATGAATTGAAGCTTCTTTTTGTTCAATTGAACCCTCAGTTTTTTCTTGTGTTGGCTTTAAATGTTTTGTTACCATATTAACATCTTTTATTAAAACTCGTTGAGTCTTATTATCAATCTTAATAATGAAACCTGATTTACCTTTTTCAGATCCAGAAAGAATTACTACTTCATCATTTTTTCTTAATTTCATAATAATTCCCTCCTTACAATACTTCAGATGCTAGTGAAGCAATCTTTAAGTATCCTTTTTCTCTTAACTCACGAGCTATTGGTCCAAAAACACGAGTACCTCTTGGAGTTCCATCTTCTTTTAAGATAACAACGGCATTATCATCAAATCTAATATGTGATCCATCTTTCCTTTTCACACCATATTTCGTTCTAACAATAACTGCTCTAACTACTTGTCCTTCTTTAACAACACCATTTGGAGTTGCTTTTTTAATTGAACAAACAATAATATCACCGATATTTGATGATTTCTTTACTGATCCACCAATGTTTCTAATAACTCCAACTTCTTTAGCTCCAGAGTTATCAGCAACATTTAGTCTTGACATTTCTAAAACCATTATTTACCTTCTTTCGCATGTTCTCTAATTTTTTCTAGACGAAAGCTTTTAGTTTTTGAAATTGGTCTTGTACTAGTTATTTTAACGATGTCTCCCATTTTTGCAATTCCTTGTTCATCATGAGCAGGGAAACGTTTAGTTTGTTTAAAACGTTTATTGTATAAAGGGTGTTTTACATAAGTATCAACTGCAACAATAATTGTTTTATTGTTTTTTGTTGAAACAACGATACCGGTAAGTGATTTCCTAGAATTTTCTCTAACGATTTGTTCCATTATTTCACTTCCTTATCTTTTTTGCTTATTTTTTTTGTTGCTTTTTTGGTTTCTTTTTTAGCAATTTTTTCTGTTTTCTCAGTTTTATTCTTAGTAACGATTTTCTTCAACCCTTTAGAGGTTTCGGTTTTCTCCTTAGCAACATGAATTGCTTGAGGATCCTCAAGACTTTTTAAAGCAGTAAGCGCTTTAGCAATATCTCTACGAACCATTTTGATTTTGTGTGTTTGATCTTGTTGACCAGTTTTATTCTTAAATCTTAATAAAAATAATTCTGCTTTAAGTTCATTAATTAAATCAAAAAGTTCTTGCTTAGATTTTTTCTGAATTATACTATATTGCATGTTCTGCCTCACTATCTGTCTTCGAAACTATTTTTACTCTTACAGGTAATTTGTGACCACCTAGTCTTAAAGCATCTTTAGCTATTTCTTCACTAACTCCTGAAACCTCGAATAACATAGTATTTACTTTAACAACTGCTACTCATTTTTCAACATTTCCTTTTCCCTTACCCATTCTAACTCCAATTGGTTTAGATGTTAGAGATAAGTGAGGAAAAACTCTAATAATAACTTGACCTTCACGACCCATTCTACGAGTAATTGCAATCCTTGCAGATTCAATTTGTCTTGCAGAAAGTCAATTTGAAGTTTTGGCTTGTAAACCAAATTCACCAAATGAAACTTTATTACCTTTAAATGCAACACCTTTATCGTGTTTTAATCTAAAAGTTTTACGGTGTTTTGTTCTTTTAGGCTGTAACATTATTTACCGCCTTCCAAGAAATCTCCTAGAGAAATTCATACTTTGATTCCAATCGCTCCATATGTAGTTCTTGCTGTTGCTGTTGCATAATCAACGTTTTGTCTTAAAGTGTGTAATTTCATCTCACCTTCAGTATAACCTTCACTACGAGCCATATCAACTCCATTAAGCCTACCTGAAACTTTAGTTTTTATTCCTTTAGCTCCTGCTCTTAAAGCGCCTCTAATGGCAAATTTTTGAGCAACCCTAAAAGGTGCACGAGCTTCTAACTTAATAGCAATTTCTTCTGCAACTAAACGTGCATTTAATTCAGGATTTTCAATTGCAATAACTTCTAAGTTTAATTTTAAGTTACGATTTCTTGTATATTTTTGAATATTTTTAGTTAACAATTTAATGTTAGCTCCTTCATTGCCAAGTACTACACCTGGTTTTGCAGTATAAATAAGTACAGAAACTTTCTCATCTTGTGTCCTTTTAATAACTACATTGCCAATTTGATACTCTCTAACAAATTTTTCTAAATATTCACGAATCTTCATATCTTCTAATAAATAAGTTGAAAATTTATCTTTGCCAGCAATTCATACCGCATTATGTGGTTTGGTTATTCCATAACGGAAACCATTTGGATTTACTTTTTGTCCCATAAATTACTCTCTTTCTACTTTTCTTCTAACTTAATTACAAAGTGTGAAGTTCTTTTTAATATTGGAAATGCTCTACCCTGAGCTCTAGGTTGGAATCTTTTCAATGTTGGCCCTTCATTTACTAACATTTCAGAAATAAACAATTTATCTGGATCCATTCCCTTTGTGTTAATTGCATTTGCAATTGCTGAATTTAACAATTTTAGGAACAATCTAGAAGCTTTTTTGTTTGAGTTGTTCAAAATTGATAATGCCTCAGATGTTGATGCATATCTTATTTGATCGGCAACTAAACGTGCTTTTCTTGGTGAAATTCTTTGTAATTTCAATTGTGCTGATGCTTGTGGTTTCATTATTTTTTCTTCCCTTTATCATTTCCATGACCTGAAAAGGTTCTAGTTGGTGAAAATTCACCTAACTTATGACCAACCATATCATCAGTAACATAGACATCTATAAATTTCTTTCCATTATGAACTTGGAATGTTAGTCCAACAAAATTAGGAAATATTGTTGAGCGTCTTGATCAAGTTTGAATAGGTTTTTTTGGACTTTTTTTAGAAATAATTGCTTCTACCTTTTTAAGTAAGTGGTCATCAATGAATGGTCCTTTTTTAAGTGATCTAGCCATTATTTTTCCCCTCTTCTTCTCTTAACAATTAATTTTGTTGAAGCTTTTTTATTATCTCTAGTTTTAATTCCAAGAGCTTTTTTACCTCAAGGAGTCATTGGTGCTTTACGTCCAATAGGTTGCTTACCTTCACCACCACCATGAGGGTGATCAATTGGATTCATAACAGATCCACGAACTGTAGGTCTAATACCTTTGTGACGATTACGTCCAGCTTTACCAATATTAATAAGTGAATGTTCTTCATTTCCAACAACACCAATTGTTGCTCTAGCTTTTGGTAAAAATTTTCTTACTTCACCAGATTTAAGACGTAGTATTAAATATTTACCTTTATCATCACGCCCCAGGATTTGAGCACTAGTACCAGCTGAACGAGCTAATTTAGCTCCTCCTCCTGGTTGAATTTCAATATTATGAACAGTTGTTCCTTCTGGAATGTTTTCCAATGGAAGACAATTCCCTGGTTTAATATCTGCCTCTGGTCCTGAAAAGACTGAATCTCCAACCTTTAGTCCTTTAGGTTGAATAATGTATCTTTTTTCACCATCAACATAATTAATCAAACAAATGTTTGCACTACGATTTGGATCGTATTCAACAGAAACTACTTTACCTTCAATTCCATCTTTATTTCTTCTAAAATCGATGATTCTGTATTTTCTCTTAACCCTTCCACCTTTATGTCTTGTAGTTATTTTACCTTGGTTGTTTCTTCCTGAGTGTGTAGGAAGATTTACTAATAATGATTTCTCTGGTTTATCACCACTAAGATTAGCTCTATAATCAAGAACCGTCATATTACGTTGACCATTAGTAGTTGGTTTTAATTTCTTAATTGCCATAATTTTCTTTCCTTTGCTTAAAAATAGTTTTTTTCTTTTAAGCTCTTATAATGTTGTTATTTAACAACTTTCTTTGCTGTTTTTGATTCAGTCTTTTTTCCAACCTTTTTAAGAATTGATTTTTCAGTTTTTTCTTTAGATTCTTTATCTTTAGAAGCGTCTTTATCTTTTTTCTTAGCTTTAGATGAGGCAATTTTTTCTGCTACTTTTTTCTCAGCTTCAGAAATTGCTTTTAATTTCTCTAAATCCTTTTTAGGTTTTTTAAGAGCTTCATCTTTTGCAATCCCTTCTTCTGGGAAGATATTAATAGATGCAGATTCTTTATTTAATGTTATGATTGCTTTTTTGTAAGATTTAGTAAATCCACTATACTTACCAACCTTTTTAGCCTTTTTTGGAACATTAAAGACATTGATTTTATCAATTTTAACATCAAAAATAAATTGAATAGCTTTCTTGATCTCAAGTTTACTTGCTCTTTTGTCAACAGCAAATGTATAAATATGATTTTCCATTTGCTTATATGTTTTCTCTGTCAGAATTGGATATCTAATTATTTCATTTATATTCATTATTTCAACATCCCTTCTAAAGTTTTAAGATCAGATTCATTTATTACAAGTGCATCTGTTCATAATAATGATTCAACAGATAGTGAGTTAACTTTAATTGTTTCAACTTTTGTGTTGTTAGCTGATTTAAAGATATTTTCATCACTAGTAACTAATAAAATGTGTTTTCTTTCTAGTAGATTTAATTTATCTAATTGTTTTAGTAAATCACTTGTTTTTGGTTTAGAAAGTTGAATATCATTTGTTACTAATATTAGATTTTCTTGATTTAATAATGTTAAGGCAGACAAAAATGCTAAACGTCTAACTTTTTTATTTACTTTAGTATTGTAATTTCTCTCAACTTGAGGTCCAAATGCTCTACCCCCACCTACAAAGACAGGTGAACGCAATGTTCCGGCTCTAGCTTTACCAGTACCTTTTTGTTTTCAAGGTTTTTTACCTGTACCTGAAACTGTTGCTCTTGTTTTAACAGCATGTGTTCCTTGACGTCTTGATCCTCTTTCAGAAAGAATAGTGTCAAAAATTGCTTGATTATTAACATTTTCAATTGCAAATAGCTCTTTAGGAAGACTAACTTTATTATTTAAAGGTTTTAGTTCAGCCTTAACTTTTAAACTTTTTTCCTTTACAGAAGGTTTTTTAACAGTTTCAATTGAAGAAGTTTTTTTAGCTTCTTTAATATCCTTAACCTTATTTTTTTTCTCTTTAACTGGTTTAACAACGGCTTTTGTTTTTTTTGTAACTTTTTCCATTATTTCACCTCTTCCTTGTTATCTTCTGAAGTCTTTTCTTTAGATTCTTTAGATTCTTTAGATTCTTTAGATTCTTTAGATTCTTTAGATTCTTTAGATTCTTTTGACTCTTTAGATTTCTCTGCATTTGCTTTTGCTTTTGCTTCTTCTTTAACTTTCTTAGATTCATCTTCTTTAGATTTTAATTCTAATTCAGCAGCTGAAATTATTGCTTGCATTTCATCAATAGACATATCCGAGTTAACTTGAGCACTTAAGTGTTTTGCTTTTTCAATTAATTCATTTTTAATTAACTCTTCTTTTAGGTTAACTAATTCAATTTCTTGTTTATTTGGCAATTGTTTTACTGCTTGCTTAATAATTACAAATCCCTTATTTGGACCTGGAACTGAACCTTTAACTAAAATATAGTTTTCACTTTCATTAACATTAACAATAACTAAGTTTTGAACTGTTCTTTTTACATTACCCATGTGACCAGGCATTGTCATACCCTTAACAACTTTATTACCTGAGATATCCCCAAGTGATCCTGTTTGACGTACTGGTTTAGAACCACCACCTCCACCATGAGATTTTGGACCAATCTTTTGATTATGTCTCTTAATTGATCCGGCAAAACCTTTACCTTTTGAGATACCTGTAACATCTACAAGCTCTCCTGATTTAAAAATTGAAGCTTTAACTTCAGCTCCTAATTCAAATCCATCCATTTCACGGATTTCCTTAACGAAGCGCTTAGGTGTTGTGTTTGCTTTCTTGAAATGTCCAATCATTGGTTTGTTTGTACGTTTTTCTTTTTTCTCAATTGAAGAAAGTTGAATAGCGTTATAACCATCTGATTCAGTAGTTAATACTCTAGTTACAATATTTTGACTGACTTCAATAACTGTAACTGGTATTGATTGACCGTGATTTGAATAAATCTGTGTCATTCCAATCTTTTTACCTAAGATTCCTTTCATAATATTCCTCTTTCTAATTTTTGTTTTTTAATTGCTTTTATTTCGAAACAATTTCAATATTTACTCCTGCAGATAATTCCATACGTTTGATTTTTTCCATCAACTCTTTTGAAGGTTTGTTGATTACAATTAATCTTTTGTGTGTTCTTCTCTCGAATTGTTCACGAGATTTTTTGTTAACATGCACAGAACGTAAGATTGTAAAGATTTCTCTTTTTGTCGGAAGAGGAACTGGTCCTCTAAAATCTGCATTTGCTTGTTTGATAATATGTACTATTTTTATCGCTGCTTCATCTAATATTTTAGCTTCATAAGCGGTAATCTTAATGTTAATTTTATCCATTGTTGTCTCCTTTGTGTTCTTTTGAACAAGACTCCATATAAATACATGATATCGGTTGACAACTTATCTCCGAGTATCAAGAACCTTATATTTCTAAGTCATAGTTGCTTTTTAATTATATAGAAAAAAGTAAAAAATGAAAAAAAATCTTTATTTTCTTGATTATATGATAAATAAAGTGTTAATTATTGCATTTATCTTATGGTACTAATAAAATGAAAATTGGTACTATAATGAAAAATAAAATTGAATTGATTCAAACCTCAAATCTTGAGAATTTTGATCCTGTTTCTGTATAATAAAGATGAAAAAATGATTGAATCAAAGGAAAAATCGCGATAAACGCTCATAAATATAAATTTAATCGATCAAAAACATTTTCATCAAGAAAAAATAGTGGTAATAATAGTGAAGCTAAATATATTGAAAAAACGATATATTGAAACGAAACTATTTTAAAAAATTTGAGAAAAACCCTTATCAAATCTTTATGTGTTATTCTATTTGTTTTTCTTATCTTTTTTAACATAATCTATTAGTAAAAATTATATAAAAAAATATAAAAAAAATGATAATTAAATCATTTGTTTATTTGTTCTAGTTCTCTCAAAACTGAATAGTAATTTTTACTTGAAGAAATAATAATCTTACTAAAATACACTAATTTAAGTTAAGAAATTATTTTAAACCTATCAATTTATTAGTATTGGTCAGCTAAATGTATCACTACACGTACACCTCCAACCTATCAACCTCGTAGTCTACAAGGAATCTCAAGGGAATATTCATCTCTGAGGAGGCTTCCCGCTTAGATGCTTTCAGCGGTTATCCTTTCCGTACTTAGCTACCCAGCTATGCTTCTGGCGAAACAACTGGAGCACCAGTGGTACGTCCACTCCGGTCCTCTCGTACTAAGAGCAGCTCTCATCAATATTCCAACGCCCACACCAGATAGGGACCGAACTGTCTCACGACGTTCTGAACCCAGCTCGCGTACCGCTTTAATTGGCGAACAGCCAAACCCTTGGAACCGACTTCAGCTCCAGGATGCGATGAGCCGACATCGAGGTAGTAATCCTTCCCGTCGATGTGATCTCTTGGGGAAGATAACTCTGTTATCCCCGGGGTAACTTTTATCCGTTGAGCGACAGCCATTCCACAATGAACTGCCGGATCACTAAGTCCTACTTTCGTACCTGCTCGACATGTGCGTCTCACAGTCAATTACACTTATACCTTTGCGCTCTACATATGGTTTCTGACCATATTGAGTGTAACTTTGAACGCCTCCGTTACTCTTTGGGAGGCGACCGCCCCAGTCAAACTACCCGCCATGCACTGTCCTCCGACCTGTATAGGCCGCAAGTTAGAAAATCAACGTAACAAGGGTGGTATTTCAAGGATGACTCCACAAAGACTGGCGTCTCTGTATCATAGTCTCCCACCTATCCTACACATGTTAAATCAATTTTCAATACAAAGCTATAGTAAAGCTCCACGGGGTCTTTTCGTCTTGGTGCGGGTACCCAGCGCTTTCCCTGGGACCATAATTTCACCGAGTCCAATGTTGAGACAGTTGAGAGATCATTACGCCTTTCGTGCAGGTCGGTAATTAGCCGACAAGGAATTTCGCTACCTTAGGACCGTTATAGTTACGGCCGCCGTTCACCCGGGCTTCATATCAATGCTTCGCATAAGCTAACACCTCAACTTAACCTTCGGGCACTGGGCAGGCGTCACCACCTATACATCGTCTTGCGACTTAGCAGATAGCTGTGTTTTTGATAAACAGTTGCCCCTCACATTTCGCTGCGGCTCACATAATGTGAGCACCCCTTCTTCCTAAGTTACGGGGTCATTTTGCAGAGTTCCTTAACATTGGTTATCTCGCTCGCCTTAGAATACTCATCTTGGGGACGTGTGTCCGTTCTCGGTACGGGTTCCCATAAAATTAAAACGTTTAGAAACTTTTCTAGGAAGAATAAATCATATTATTCAGTACTTACCGAAGCTTTCCCTATGTATCATATCTCGTATTATTTATGCGGATTTGCCAACATAACTACTTTGATATTTGCACCACAATCCGTTAAGTGGTCAATACTATCATTCTCCGTCATTCCAATCACTTTTTATAGGTTTAGTACAGGAATATTAACCTGTTTTCCATCGGCTACGCCTTTCGGCCTTACCTTAGGTCCCGACTAACCCTGGGTGGACGAACCTTGCCCAGGAAACCTTCCCCAATAGGCGTCAAGGATTCTCACCTTGAATCGTTACTCATACCGGCATTCTCACTTCTAAGCGCTCCACTAGTCCTCACGGTCTAGCTTCATTGCCCTTAGAACGCTCCTCTAACGTACTTTCGTACCCGTAGCTTCGGTACCATGTTTAGTCCCGTTACATTATTGGCGCAAGATCTCTTGACTAGTGAGCTATTACGCACTCTTTAAATGATGGCTGCTTCTAAGCCAACATCCTAGTTGTTTATGAAATCTCACAACCTTTCTCACTTAACATGGTTTTGGGACCTTAGCTGACGATCTGGGTTGTTTCCCTCGCGAATACGGAACTTATCTCCCGCATTCCGACTGCATGATTATACATAATGGTATTCGGAGTTTGATTGTAGTCAGTACAGCAAGGCGCCGCCATTCCACATTCAGTGCTCTACCCCCAAAATTTAAAATCACACGCTAGCCCTAAAGCTATTTCGAGGAGAACCAGCTATCTCCAGGTTCGATTGGAATTTCACCGCTATTCACAAGTCATCCGGGCACTTTTTAGCGTACTACGGTTCGGCCCTCCACTTAATTTTACTTAAGCTTCAGCCTGCTCATGAATAGATCACCTGGTTTCGGGTTTACATCAACATACTAATTCGCCCTATTAAGACTCGATTTCTCTTCGGCTCCGCTTTTTTCCACTTAACCTCGCATGTTAACGTAACTCGCCGGTCCATACTGCAAGATGTGCGCTATCACCCATTAACGGGCTCTAACTACTTGTAAGTAAGTGGTTTCAGAATCTATTTCACTCCCCTCCCGGGGTTCTTTTCACCTTTCCCTCACGGTACTTGTTCACTATCGGTGTCTGGTTAGTATTTAGCCTTACCGGGTGGTCCCGGCAGATTCAGACAGGGTTTCACGTGCCCCGCCCTACTCAGGATACATTCAAGAGACTAGATACATTTCGAATACGGGACTATCACCCTATGTTGTCAGGTTTCCCAACCTGTTCTTCTATGTACTAGTTTTGTAACTCTATGTAGAATGTCCTACAACCCCAACAAATGTTGGTTTGGGCTCTTCCGCGTTCGCTCGCCGCTACTAACAGAATCATTATTTATTTTCTACTCCTGCTGCTAATAAGATGTTTCAGTTCACAGCGTTTCTCTCTACAGAACCTATGTATTCAGTTCTGAGTAACTAGGTATTAATCTAGCTAGGTTTCCCCATTCGGAAATCCCCGTATCATAGCTTATGTCCAGCTCCACGAGGCTTATCGCAGGTTATCACGTCCTTCTTCGACTTCCAGACCCAAGGCATCCACCACAAACTCTTACTTATTTAAAATATACATTTTGCCTATTGTTGATTATTGTATTCTAATTTGATTATTTTCTCATAAAGAAATTCTATAAAAGAAATTTCTTTATTGACTCGGCATCAATTATCACCATTTTTTTTATAAAATGACTCTATATTGTGCGTTGAATTACTATTCAGTTTTCAAAGAACTATAGGAATTGTAAATATATATTTAATATTCTAAAGATATATTTACAAACTCCATGAGAGTATAGTACTCTCAAAACTGAATATAAGATGAATGTTTTGGCAGCATTCCCATATTTGACCTATTTAACTATTTTTATAAAATATTATTGTTAATAGGATTTTTATTAAGCCAAAAAGATGTTTTCTTTTTATTTAAATTAAATAAAAGGTTTTTGTACTCCGTAGAAAGGAGGTGATCCATCCCCACGTTCTCGTAGGGATACCTTGTTACGACTTCACCCCAGTCATCGATCCTACCTTAGATAGTCGTCTCCGAAGTTAACTAACCATCTTCGGGCATTATCAACTCCCGTGGTGTGACGGGCGGTGTGTACAAGACCCGAGAACGTATTCACCGTAGCGTAGCTGATCTACGATTACTAGCGATTCCAACTTCATGAAGTCGAGTTTCAGACTTCAATCCGAACTGAGAACGGTTTTTTGAGGTTTGCTCCATGTCACCATATTGCTTCTCTTTGTACCGTCCATTGTAGCACGTGTGTTGCCCCACTCGTAAGAGGCATGATGATTTGACGTCATCCCCACCTTCCTACTGGTTACCCAGTCAGTCTCTCTAGAGTCCTCGGCATTACCCGTTAGTAACTAAAGATAGGGGTTGCGCTCGTTGCAGGACTTAACCTAACACCTCACGGCACGAGCTGACGACAACCATGCACCATCTGTCATTCCGTTAACCTCCACTATGTCTCCATAGCTTTGCGAAAGATGTCAAGAGTGGGTAAGGTTCTACGCGTATCTTCAAATTAAACCACATGCTCCACCGCTTGTGCGGGTCCCCGTCAATTCCTTTAAGTTTCACTCTTGCGAGCATACTACTCAGGCGGATCATTTAATGCGTTAGCTGTGCCACTAAATATTCTAGCGGCTAATGATCATCGTTTACGGCGTGGACTACCAGGGTATCTAATCCTGTTTGCTCCCCACGCTTTCGTCCCTGAGCGTCAGTATACATCCAGTAAGCTGCCTTCGCCATTGGTGTTCTTCCTAATCTCTACGCATTCCACCGCTCCACTAAGAATTCCGCTTACCTCTATGTAACTCTAGTCAGTCAGTATCCAGAGCGGGCTGGGGTTGAGCCCCAGTCTTTAACTCTAGACTTAACAAACCGCCTACGAACGCTTTACGCCCAATAATTCCGGATAACGCTTGTGACCTATGTATTACCGCGGCTGCTGGCACATAGTTAGCCGTCACTTTCTAATAAGGTACCGTCAAGTTTGAATCATTTCCTATCCAAGTTTTTCTTCCCTTATAACAGCAGTTTACGATCCGAAAACCTTCATCCTGCACGCTGTGTCGCTCCATCAAGCTTTCGCTCATTGTGGAAAATTCCCTACTGCTGCCTCCCGTAGGAGTCTGGGCCGTATCTCAGTCCCAGTGTGGCCGATCAGCTTCTCAGCCCGGCTACATATCATCGTCTTGGTAGGCCATTACCCTACCAACTAACTAATATGGCGCATCCCCATCTTCTAGCGAAGCAAACGCTTCTTTTATAAAGTTATCATGCGATATCAATACGTATTCGGTATTAGCTACTGTTTCCAGTAGTTATCCCAATCTAAAAGGTAGGTTAGATACGTGTTACTCACCCATTCGCTACTAAGCCTAAAAGACTTCGTTCAACATGCATGTATTAGGCACACAGCTAGCGTTCATCCTGAGCCAGGATCAAACTCTCATATAAATTGACAGATATGGTTTCTTATATCCAGTTTTCAAAGAACTATTATTTAAAGTTTCGGAAACAATAAAACACTATTTTTTTAATAATGCTTTTTTATAATATCATATATTTCTAAAATTAGAAATCAAAATAATAATAAAATATTCCAAATGTAAATATTCGCAACATTTTATGAATAATTTAATTAAATTCAGTCATAAAAGGTATGCAATAAATAGTATACAAAAAAATGATTCAATTTAACAAAAAAAAGCAAATTTATTTTTAAAAAATTCAATTTATATGAAATTTATTAGTTTTATTGAACTTTTTTTCTTGTTTAATTTAATTAATACCCCATTAAATTGAGAAGGATTTTCAGATACTTTGAATCTTGAAAAAGTGTTATATCTCATTTTTTCATATACTTCTTGAAAATTAGCACCAATTGCACAATTAGAAGGACCTGTCATTCCTGCATCTGTAACATATGCCATATTCTTTTTGAATATTTTTGCATCATTTGTTTGAACATGAGTATGAGTGCCGATTAATGCATCAACTTTTCCATCCAGATAAACAGCCAAAACATTCTTTTCTGATGTAGTTTCAGCATGAAAATCAACAAGATGAAAGTGAGCTTCATTTTTTTCAATAATTTCATCAATAGAATCAAAAAACGAATTAGCATAATCTTCCTGTCATGGTTGATTTAACTTATTAAATGTAATTCCCATTAATGATGTTACTCTAAGAGTTGTTCCATTAATATCAAAAACACTGCTCCCCTTCCCGGGATAGTGTTCTTCAATATTTAAAGGTCTTATAATATTGGGTTTATTAATAATGACATCAATATCTTTTTTAGATCAAACATGATTCCCCAAAGTAAAAGCATTAACTCCGATTTTAGATAATTTATCATAATCTTTTTTTATAAAACCTTTTCTACCTGATACATTCTCTGATTGAGCGATAACAAAATCAATATTATATTTTGATTTCAATGTTGCAAGTTCTTTTTCAACCTTTTCAATTCCTGGTTTTCCGAAAATATCACCAATAAAAAGAATGTTTAATTTTTTCATAAGTTAAATTATATTATTGTTTTAATTTTTCTTGTACTTTTTCTAAAATTGTTTCGTATAAATGGGGGTCATTTTCTAAAAGTAATCTCATATTAACTTTACCTTGTGCAAGATTATTGCCCTCATAACTATATCAAGCGCCTTTTTTTTCTAAAATATCATATGTTTCAGCAAGATCGACTACTTCAGAATGTTTTGATATTCCTTTAGAAAAAATAATTTCAGTCATTGCACTCTTGAAAGGGGGTGCTAATTTATTTTTAACAATCTTAATTTTAACTAGATTACCACTAATATCATTTCCTGCACCAATCGATGAAACTCTTCTTACTTCTATCCTTAAAGTAGAATAAAATTTCAATGCTCTTCCACCAGGAGTTATTTCAGGAGAACCAAAAATGATTCCGATTTTCTCTCTAATTTGATTAATGAAAATTATAGTTGTTTTATTCTTGCTTAACGAACCAGTAATTTTTCTTAATGCTTTAGACATTAATCTAGCTTGTGCTCCAATCGTTTGATCTTTCATTTCGCCATGTAATTCTGCTTCAGGGACAAGAGCCGCAACTGAATCAACAACTATTAAGTCAATGTGACCACTTTTTGACAAAATGTCAACAATCTCAAGTGCTTGCTCACCAGAATCAGGTTGTGACAAAATTAAATTATCAATATTTATTCCTAAATTTGTTGCATATTTTGGATCAATAGAATGTTCAGCATCAATAAAAGCTGCTGTTCCACCCAGTTTTTGAATTTCAGCAATTGCATGAAGAGCAATAGTTGTTTTACCTGAGGATTCAGGTCCATATATTTCAATAACTCTACCTTTAGGATATCCACCAACACCAATAATATGATCAATTGCAATTGAACCTGATGAAAATACCTCTGTATCTACATTAGGTTTTGCTCCAAGTAACATTATTGCTTCCTTGCCAAACTTTTTTTCAATTACTTGAATTGCACTATTGATTTGAATTGTTCTTTCAGCTTCTATTTTCTTTTGTTCTAATTGAAAAATAGTTTTTTTAGATTGTTTTGAAGCTGATGTTTTCTCGTTTTTGAATTTTGTTTGTTCTTTTTCCATTCTTCCTCCAATATCTAATATCATTTCTTTATATCAAAAACAACAAAATAAATAAATATGTCACTAAAACTATTCTTTTATTAATTTTTCAAAAATTTCAAAAGCGAAATCAACACTTTGTTTTCTTATTTCATCACGACTGCCAGTTAATTTTAATTCATGCACTTGATCAGCAATAGCTATGAAAACTAATCCAACATCTTTATTTTCCATTGATGAAGGACCGGCATTGCCTGTAAAAGCAAAACAATAATCGACATTAAAGTATTCTTTGCCTTTTCTTTCCATTTCCCTTGCAACTAATTTATTTACAACTCCATTAGAAGTATTAATTCCAAGCTTCTCTTTTATTTCATTAGAATATGCCACTAATGAACCTTTAAAAAAATTACTTGCTCCTGGAATACTTATTATTTTAGAAGCAAACATTCCTCCAGTAAAAGATTCAATTGAAGCAAAAGTGATGTTTTTCATATTGAATATAATTATATTTTAAATATTGAATTTCTTATCAAATTCAACAATTGCTACATCATTCATTTTTATTCTAAAAGTACAATTTCTTACATTTTCTTTAACAAAAGAATCAATTTGTTTAATTTCAAATATTCCTTGAATCTTTTTAATTTCGACCATTAAACTTTCTATTGATTCACCTTCTTTAACCGGAATAGTAATGTCTCTTTCTTTTAAAGGATTGCTAGAATATTCTTCAAATTTATTAATTGCATTAATTGTTTTATCAATTAATATTTCAGCAAAAATAAGATTATTCTTTGAAATTCTAGGGTGTATTTTCCCAATTCAACCCACTTGAACATTATTGTCAAAAAGTCCTGCATTATAATTAGGGTGTAAGAAATCAGAATCTAATTTTTTAATTTCTAATTCATTGCCATATATTTTAAATATATCAGTTTTTATTTCAGCATATGTTTTAACATCAGAACCTATGCAAATTGCTTTTCGATTATTAATCATCCCGATATCAAAAAAGTTAATGCTTCCCATTTTTCTTTTGTTATTATATTCATAAATTTCTTCAAGAGATGGAGCCATGGAATTCCTAATTGAATTGTGTTCTTTAGAAATGTAAGTCAATAATGAAATTCTATTCTTGAAAGAAAAGGGATTAAAAGTATTTTTATCATGATTAACTAATGTATAGCTTCAAAATTGATAGTAACCCATTGCTGAAATTATTAAATTAAAATCTCGTGAGTTTGAAACACTATTAAACAAAGTATTTGGTTTAGCTTCCTTAAAATTATTCAAACCATAAAATCTAAATATTTCTTCAACAATATCTTGCATTACATTAAGATCATGACGATATGAAGGGATAACTATTTTATTATTTTCAAACTCAAAACCTAAGATATTTAATGATTTTAAAACCTCGGAATATTTAGGTGATTTTGTAATTTCAAAACCTGCATATTTATTTATATAATTTTTTTCAAACTTAATTGTTTTATTAGTTTTTTTAATACTATTAATATGATTAGAAAATGATGGTAATTTAGTTGAGATAAAATTAATTGCAAATTCAATTGAACCATATGAAACGCTTTTTGAAGAATTGATTGATGAATTGTTAACTATTTTCAAGATTCTTGATGAATCTCTAACTTCTTTGGGATTGAATGATGAGAATTCAAATAAAACATTTGTATCATCTTTTGAGTGCTTAAGTTCAGGCAATTCTAAAACACCAGCAATTGATAAAATATTTTTATTATCTTTAATAACTAAAGTTTCTTCCATTTTTATATTATTAAATAATATATTTTTTTCAACACTAACCTTAATTTCACCAGAGATTTTTTTAGAACTATAAACCCTGGAAGAAACCCCTGTCATTATTAAAACTAAAGAAGAGAGATCGCTTATGTCATCTTCTAAGTGAATATTTGATTTTAATAATAAAACGATATCTCCTAAACTTAATTTATAATTATCAACATTTGCTTCAATTCCTGAAATATAGTTTTCCTCAATTGAACTCATGTTAATTTTAGAATTAATATTAGGTTTCACTTTTGGAAAATAATATGGTTTAGTTTTAAAATAGGCGGCCAATTCACGAGCCATTATAATATAAGAAACGGCATCTGATCTATTAGTTAATATTGAAATATCAATGATATTATCGTGAAGATCTAATTCTTTAATCGGATCTTTATCTAAAGATATTTTTTTATCAAGAATAAATATCTCATCTTTTCATTCTTTTCTCAATAATTTACTGTCAAATCCTAATTCGTCAAATGAAGCAAGCATCCCTTCAGAAACAATTCCCTTCAATTCCTTGGCTTCGAAAGTAATCCCTTTTGCCCCTGAACCAGGAACAAAGGCAATTAGATAGTCACCTTCTTTAACATTTTTAGCTGTTGTCTGAATAATTCTTTTTTTATCAGAAAATTCAATTTCACAAACATATAAATTGTTGCTGTTTGCATTTTTATACGTTTTTAAAACATGACCAAATTTAATTCCATGAACATCACTTAATTGTTTAGAAGATTCAACCTCAAAACCCATACTATTAATAGCATTTAGTATTTCATCTGTTTTAATATTTTTTCCAAGAGATGCTAATTCTCTTAGTTTATTTTCTGAAAATAACATTTGTTAAACCTTCTATCTTTCAATTATTTTATCATGGAACTAGTATTTAAATTGTTTCAAGAATCTAAGGTCGTTTTTATAAAATTCTCTAATGTCCGTGATTCCATATTTAATCATAGCAACTCTTTCAATGCCAATACCTGCCGCAAAACCAGTTAAGTCATTCGTATAACCTGCAATTTTAAGGATTTTTTCATTTAACATTCCCGCACCTAAAATTTCAATTCATCTATTTTTATAAAAGACATCTACTTCCATAGAAGGTTCAGTAAAAGGGAAGAATGAAGGCCTCATTCTGATATCAATATTTTCTTCAAAAACATGAGATAAAAGTGATTTTAATGTTCAGATTAAATTTTCAATATTGAGTTCTCCAACAGAAACTAAATCAACTTGTGAAAATTGATGTGAATGTGTTTGATCATCCTCATCGTTACGATAAACTTTTCCAATTGTAAATGAAGAAAAACTTTTGTTCTTGTTCTCTTCTAATGCTCTTGCTGTTAAACCTGTATTGTGTGTTCTTAATAAATTTTCTTTATCTAAATAAAGAGTGTCTTGCATATCTCTAGAAGGATGATTTTTAGGAATATTCAATTTTTCAAAATTATAAGCATCGCTTTCAATTTCCGAACCACGATATTCAAGATAAGAGTTTTGTAAGAATCATTGACGGAATCTATTAGCCACCAATGTTAAAGGGTGAATATAAATATTTCCATTAGTTGGTTGAAAAATATCATTGGAATCATTTTTAATTTTCCTTTGAATTTCAAGTTGATCTAATTCAATTAATTTAGCTTCAAGAAGTTTAGAAGTTGTTTCTTTAATAGTAGTTATTTCAATTCCAATTTTTGATTTATCTTCAGGATTAGCTACTTTTAACTTATTTTGTAATAAAGAAATAATTCCTTCTTTTCCGTATACTTTATTCTTGAATGCTTTTAAATCTTCTATTGATTTAACAGCTTTGATTTCTTTTTCTAATTCCATATTGATTAAAATTATAAAGTTAATTTTTAAAAATAAATAAAAGATTTCAATTTATTTTTTTTCAATTTGAAATCTGGTTCATATTTCTCCACTTTTTCTCAAAATTCTTTAGAGTGATTTGTATGTTCAGCATGAGCTAATTCATGAACAATTACATAGTCAATAGTGTCTCGAGAATAGGCGGCAAGTTTAGTGCTATAATTTATTTTTTTCTTATCAATATAATTTGATGCTCAAGCTGATTTTTTCATTTTAACACTTATCTCATGATGTTCAACATCCATTAATTTCTCTTTATAATACTGGGCGTCTTTTAAATATAAAAGTAATTCTTTTTTATATATGTTGTAAATAATGTCACTAATCGAGTTTTTGTTTATTTTATATTTTTTATTTCTAAATACTAAATAATTTATTATCTCATTGTTTTTATTTATTTTTTTTAATAATTCATATGATTCTAATCAGCCAAATAAATAAAATGTTTGTGTTCTTAAATCTAAATGACTTTTGACACTATTCTTTTTTTGTAATTTAACAAATTTTTCTAAGTGTTGATTAATAAAATTAATAATATATTTGTTGGTAGAAGTTTTTGGACTTGAAACTACTATTTTATTATTAGAATCTAATCTTATATAAATATTCACAATTCTTTTTTTAGTGACAGTAACATCAATAATTTCATCATTATAATTAAATTGTAAAATCATTTTTTGTTGTCTCTTTGCTAAATGATACTAACATTTTGTAATCTTCTTGAGATGTTGTTTTATGCTCCAAAAGAGTGTAATATATTTTTTGAATTTCGCCCATATTAATTTTTGGCATCAATTGATCATTAATTATATCTAAGGATGATTCAATATCGTCAACCTTAATTACCAAAACGTGTGATGGTATGTCAGAAATTCTTAATTTTTCTGTTCTGGAATCAAAAATAATTAGAGATAGCATAGGAACCTTAAGTTTTGTGATGGCTAAAATATGTTCAATATGCTTATCATTTTGAATAATTGGATTGTTGATTGCATGCCTCTTTGTCCCCATAACCTTAAATCATGTTTTTTCAATACCTTTTCCTTCAATTATTCCACTTATATTCTTTATTTCAACAATAATTAATGCTCTTGCAGTAATTAAAATACCATCTACTTCAAAAATTTTGTTTTTGTCATATTTAAACATCGAAGCAGGGATAAAATGAGCATTATTTTTTTTGGCTCATACTTGAATTATGTTATTTATCTTAATTTCAGCATCCTTACCTAATTTGTCAGTATAGGAATCCTTGGTTTTCTTTTTTTTAAAAAAAATAAATAAGGATATAATGATAAAAATTAGCATTAAAAAAAGAGAAATTGATATTCCTATTAAATATTTAATATCTTCTCAAGCCATCTAATCACCACTCAATTTATTTTATTATAAAAAAAGATTATTTTGATATAATTTATTTTACTAACTTAAATAGAGGAAAAAAATGGCGAATATTAAATCAAAAATGAAAAGAATTAAAACTAACGAAAAATCAAGAGTGGCTAATGCTGCTATGAAGTCTCGTGTTAGAGGAGCAATTAAAAAAGCCAAAATTGCTGCTGTAGAAAAAAATCCAAAAGTTAAAGAAATTGTTTCTGAAGCTCACAAATTAATTAATACATCTGTTTCAAAAGGTGTTTTTCACAAAAATAATGGTTCAAGAAAATCTTCGAGACTAGATGCTTTTGTTAAATTAAATCTAGCTAACTAAAAAAGATAAAATAAAAATAAACTTGATAGTTTATTTTTTTTATTCGTTTTTAATTCTCAGTGTTGTTATTAGCTGTATCCATTGAACCAACGATAACATATTTAGAATAAAGTTCTTCAAGATTTTGTGTTCCATCTAGTCTACCATGAAATACTATTTTACCACCATCAAGAATTGTTGCAGTATCAGCATATTTTCCAACTTCCGCAAGAATATGTGAAGAAATGAAAATTGATTTACCTTCGCTTTTGTATCTTTCTAAAGTATCAAATAATTCTAATCTGGCAATTGGATCTAAGTTAGCGGCAGGTTCATCCATAATTAAAATATCTGGATTATGAACCATTGCTTGAGCTAAAAGAATCTTTTTCTTTTGACCTGAAGAAAATGATTTTGGTTTCTTGTTTTGTAATTCTAACATATTCAATTCTGATAACTTATCAGTAGTAAATTGTTTAGCTTCTTCTTTTGTAAGACCCGACATAAGTGACATTGATTCTAAATAATTTCTTGTAGTAAATTCAGGTGGGAAGATTGAGACTTCAGGAACATAACCAATTCTTCTTTTTGCAGCAACAGTAGTATTTTTAAAACCATCGATTAATATTTCTCCACTATACTGAGCATAAGCACCTATAATTGCTTTGATTGTTGTTGTTTTACCTGCTCCATTCGCTCCAACAAAAACATGAAACTCTCCCTTTCTAATATTAAAAGATATATTATTAACGGCAGGTGATGGCCGTTTCTTATATTGTTTTGTTAAATTAGAAACTGAAAGAATAATTTCGTGCTCATCATGATTATATTTTTGCCTTTTTAATTGACCTTGATGTTCCATTTGTAAAATAGAAAGCTTTTGACTATATTCAAAGTCTGTTAAGAAATTTTTTTCCTTCAGAAAGTCTAATGATTTTTTAATTTTAGCTTCAGTTGGGCTTAGTTCAACCGTGTTAGTTAAATTTATTTCATCATCGTTGTCATATTGATTCATTATGTAAAGTCCTTTCTGTAGTAAATTAATGCTGTCCCAGTAATAATCACTAAAGTAATTGCTGATCAATAGAAACCTACAGCTATCTTGCTAACCTTTTCACCTTTATTAATTAATGTTTGGAAAGATGACGATTCTGGTAATTCTAAAAAGATAGGAGCTTTTACAATTGGAGTAGCAAGTGTATTAATAGATAATCTAGAATAAGTATTGCCTAGAAAATTATTAAAATCTGATTCAGGAGTAACTATTGAATCTATAAATGCATCTCTATTAGGAAATGAGGCAATATTACCATCTAATTTCTTAAGTCCATATGTATAGAAAAAGAATAATGCAAGTTGGTCTTTAAAGTCTTCTTCATTAAATGAAAGTGGCCTAGAATCTCCAGGACCATATAAATTAACTTGAATTGGACCATATTCATTCGCATTTATTGTTATCTCTTCAAGAGCATCAGATAATACCTCTTTGGTATCGTTAATTATCATTTGTTTAATTCTAACTGGATCGCTTGATAAATCATTTTCAAGAAGAGTTTCGAATACTCTACCAACTGCAACTAAATTTGATTTTTGTCTAATAATAGTTTGAATTCGATTAAACCCACTTAAAACAACAGATTTCTCAACTTCTTCGCCCCCAGGAGTTAAAGTAACTTTTAAATTAAAATTTAACCCAATTTCCTCGATACCATCAGTTACAAAGAAATAATTTTTACCACTTAAATCATTATTCTTTACAGGAACATTATCCAGTGAGACATTGTAATCAGAAAAATTTATATTATAACCAGTATTAAGATTAGTTTCAAATTCAATTGGTTCATCATAGAATCCTTTTGTTGGATTCGAAATTTTTGAAATTCCTGCCACTGGATTTACAAACTCATTAATAGCTAAAAGTCAAGAAAGGTCTTGGCGCTGATTTCAAGCATTATTTATCACTTCTTTTTCTTCATCAGTTAATGGAACACTAATATCTTTTGTATATAGAATAATTTCGCCATTTGTTGTTTCGTAATATTTAACAAATATTTGTTCATTCGGATTAGTAATGTTGTATTCAAGCATTTTGGAAAAAAAATTCTTTTCGGCCAACGGCACTATAACTGGAGCAACTTGTGTTAAAACTATTCCAACAGCAAGAATTACAGAAGAAGCCCCTGAAACCAACTTTGTTGAAAATTTAAGTGAAAGTATAATAGATATTGAACCAAATAATATATAAGCCATCATCATAACTATGTAAGAAATTGATACATAATCAAATATATTAAGAGTATCTGGACGGACATCTTTAGAAATAACTAACCCAATTAGAATTGCAAAATAATTCACTAATGAATAAGCTATTCCTAATAATAGGAAGAAAATAAATCTTATTAAAATTATTTGGCTCCTTTTAATTGGTTTAGAAACAATTAATATTTCCATTCCTTCAGCAGAAATATCTTTAAAAAGATTTAAGGCTTTAATTGTGGAGAACACAGCAGATGAAGCAATAATACCAATTGTTACCATTGATATGAATGCTTGTGATAACATGTCATTTTGAATTATTGGGTCTCCTGCAGTTAAAATAAATTTAGGGAATGTTGCAACCAACATAATCATCACAAAACTTATTAAAGGGGCGATTATTGTTGATTTTTTCTTCATTATATATTTTGTTGTGAAAGCAAAATAAGCTAGCAAAGGTTTTATATTGTCATCTTTAGTAGAGGTAGAAGAGGTTGATGAAAAATTATTATCACTCTCAAATACGACATTTTCATGTAATGGCTCTAAGTTACTTTCATCAATCTGGTTATTATTCATAAGATAGAATTATACCATAATAATTATCTTAAGGTTGGATATTTAATGAATCTATAAATCCTCTGGTGTGTTAATTCCCGAAGAATATAAATCATAATAAAACCCTTTTTGTTTCAATAATGATTTATGGTTTCCTTTCTCAATTATTTCACCATCTTTTAGAACAATAATTTGATCAGCCTTTTGAATAGTTGACAATCTATGTGCAATAACAAAAGTTGTTTTATTTTTAGCCAATTTAATCATTGCCTCTTGAATATCTTTTTCAGTTTTAGTATCTATTGAAGAAGTGGCCTCATCAAGAATCAAAATATTAGATTCTTTTAATAGTGCTCTAGTAATCGCAAGTAATTGCTTTTCACCTTGTGATAATTCTTCGGCATTATTTTCTACAACAGTTTCATATCCATCCTTTAAAACACTAATAAAATGATGAGAATTTGCTGTTTTAGCAGCCGCTTCAATCTCTTGATTGGTTGCAGTTGGATTAGCATGTCGAATATTATCATAAATACTTTCTCCAAAAATAAAGGTATCTTGAAGTACAATAGAAACTTCATTACGCAAGCTTTCCTTTGTTATTGTTTTTATTGAGTTACCATCAATTAAGATATCGCCATCTTCAATATCATAAAATTTGGTTAATAAATTTATAATAGTAGTTTTACCAGATCCTGTTGGACCTACAATACCAATTATTTCCCCGGGTTTTGCATGTAATGAAATATTGTTAAGAACATTCCTTTTCCCATCATATGAAAAACTAAGATTCTCAATTTTAACATCCCCTTTTAAGCCATTAACGCCAACCACTTCATAATCCTTAATCTCATCTTCTTGTTCAAAAATAGAAAATGCTCTTTCAGTTCCAGCTAAAGCTGTTTGTAAAATATTTAATAATTGGAATATTTGGAATGTTGGAGTTGTGTAACTTCTTAATAACATTGAAAATGCAAGAACTAATGAAAAAGCAACTGATCTACTTGTTTCTCCATTTAATCCAATCGTTTTATTTATTAATCCAAATTCAATATTATTTATAGAAAATAATAGTGCTGCAGAAAGCATTAATAAGTTTGACCCTGCTGCAATCAAAGTATTTCAAGGTGTAACTATACCTGACAAAAATGATGTTTGTCTATCAATAATTCTAATTTTTTCATTAAAAACATTGAAACTATCAATTGTCTCTTTCTTTTTATTAAAATTATTAATAACTTTTTGACCAGAAATAGTCTCCTCAACAAAGCCATTTAATTCACCAATATAAATTTGTTTTTTTAAGAAATTAGGTTGAGCCTTTTTTAATATGAAGAAAATAAATGAGAATTGAAATGGTGCTATACCAAGAATGATTAAGGCTAAAAATGGTGAGAAAATAAACATCGATATTAACATCAAGAATATTTGAAAAAAGTTTGTCAAAAACTGAGTAACATTTTGAGTTAAAGCATTTGTTATGTTGTTTACATCGTTTGTTAACTTTGACATAATGTCACCTGATGGTTGACTGTCAAAATAAGAAAGTTTTAATTCTAGAATTTTGGTAAATAAATCTTTTCTAATCTGTTTTCCGATTGTTTGAGCTAATTTCGTCATTATAAAAACTTGAACAACAGCAATTATTAGAAATAGAACATATCCACTAATAATTAATAATGAATAAACCAATATTGTTCTTGTGTCAATATTTTGTGGAGAGTCACCATGGATCTGTGATTGAAAAATTCTTGTTATATATTCGGTAAAATAGAACTGTCCAAAAATAGCCATTGATAAAATAGTGGTTGTAATTAAAGTTGTTGAAAATATAATAATCGTTTGTATTTTATAATGTTTAAGATAATATCAAATAAAAGTAAGGTTTTTCTTAATATCTATTTTTGGGCGTTGCATTGCTTCTGCTTTAGTCATTTTTATTTCCTTTCATAACTTCTTTAACCTTTTCGGGCCCTAATTGAGATATTGCTATGTCACGATATATGTCGTTACTTTTTAGAAGATTTTTGTGAGTATCAAAACCATCGATTCTTCCAGCTTCAATAACGATAATTCTATCTAAATTTTCAACAGAAGAAATTCTTTGCGCAACGATAATAGTGGTTGCATCAGTTTCATTCTTAATATTTTTTTGGACCTTAGCTTCGGTAACATTATCTAGAGCACTTGTGGAGTCGTCAAAAATGATAATTTTTGATTTTTTAGCAACTGTTCTGGCTATTGAAATTCTTTGTTTTTGTCCACCTGAAAAGTTTTTTCCACGTTGTTCAACTATGGAATCAAGTTGATCATCTTTTTTAGAAATAAATTCTCAAGCTTCACCGATTTTTGCCGATTTTTCAATCATTTCATTCTTTTCCTCTTCAGGAATGTTTGAATCAATCCCCATAGCAATATTTGATCTAATTGTTCCAGAAAATAATGTTACCGTTTGCATAGCCATTGCTACATTTTTATTTAATTCATTAAAGCTTAAATCTTTAATATTAATACCATCAATTAACACATTACCCTCTGTAGGGTCAAACAATCTTGCAATAAGATTTATAAATGTCGATTTACCCGAACCAGTTCTACCAATTATTCCAACATGTTCACCAGGCTTTATAGTTAGATTTATATTTTCTAAAGCAGGGGCAGAATCTTCATAAAATTTATAAGACACATTCTCGAATTTTATTTCTCCATCAGTAATTGAATATTCATTATCATTCTTATAAGTAATTGAATTTTGTCAATTTAGGACTTCTTTGATTCTTATAATTGAAGGAATTGATCTTGAAACTTGAATTAAAACCATAATCATTGTAATTAAACCAAAAAGCACATTCATCAAAATACTAATAAATGGTGCAACACTAAAGAATTCATAAGGTGTTCCAAAAGAAGCAATAGTTAGCACTAATATTATTGATATATTTATTCCTGATTGAATTAAAGGCATAACAACACCTAAAACTTTAAATGCCTTTGTAGCAGTGGAAGCTAATGCTTCATTGCTTCCATGGAATTTGTCTTTTTGATCTTCTTTTAAATTGAACGCCTTAACAACTCTAATTCCTAAAATCGATTCTCTCATATTTTTGTTAATTGAATCAGTATTTTTTTGCGATTTTGTAAATTGAGGAATTGATAAAGCAATTGCCACAAACATTGCTATTAAAACAAAGGGAATAATTACACCAAAAATTCATGATAGATTAGTGTAACTTATAAATGAAACAATCATACCGTAAATAAATACAAAAATTCCACTTACAAAAAACCTTAAACCAAATAATAAACTTATTGAAACTTGTTCAGTATCATTTGTTATTCTTGTTATTAAAGATGAAGTAGAAATTTTATCAATATCCTGGTATGAAAGACTTTGAATTTTCTCATATGCCTTTAACCTCATATAGGCAATATAACTTGAAGTTGCTTTAGATGTAAAGAAAATACCTAGAACACCGGAAATAAAACCTATAATTACCAAAGATGAATATGTTATTATTAATTGTGTATCAGTTAGTTTGTCTAAATCAAAAATGTTATTTTGTGTCGGAACTCTTTCACCAAGTTGAATTAACTCCATTATCTCACCGATAAAAAATGATTCCGTTATTGATTCAAATGATTGTAAGAAAATGAAGAATACTGTTCCTAACATATAAAGAAGTGTTCTTTTTTTAATAAGTTTAAGCAAAATATCTCCTTCATATTATTCATTTAAAATCATCATTTATTGATAGTACAAAAAAATGATTATTTTTAATATTTAGATATTATTATAAACTTTTTTCAATTTTTGATTTTAAAATGTTTGCAAAATGTGAAAACATCTTGGACATAAATCATCTTTCAGAATAGAAGGTGCAAAATGGTTCCAACATCTTTGACATTTAAGTGAATCAAATGTTCCAACTTTTAATGTTTTGCCTTGTTTAAATTCACCAATCATAAGGAGTTTTGTTATATCTAGGTTTTTCAAGAATGATGAACTTAAACTACCTACAACACTAGCCTCATTTGATCTCTTTAATTCACCGGATTTAATTTTTATCTCTATTTCTTTATAAACTAAATCTTTAAGTTCAAAAAATTCTTTTCATTTTTCTTCAATATTAAAAAACTCTTTTCTAGTAGGTATATAAAATGGTTCTAAATGAATTGATTCTTTTTTATTTAATTTTTCAAAGTGTTCATATGCTTCTTCAGTAGTTGTAGGCAGAATAGGTGCAAGTGAAATTAATAAAAAATCAAGAATATTGTATAGATTATTTTGAATCATTAAACGCTCTTTATTTATAGTGGTATCAGCATAAAGTGTGTCTTTAATTATTGATAAATAAAATGAGGACAAATCAGTTATGAAATTATTTATTTCTTTAATAACATTAATAAAATTAAAATTATTATAATGATTTATAACTCTTACTTTTATATTTTTTAATCTTTGTTCAATTAATTCATGAACACCTGTCAGTTTAATTTCTTCATATTCATATTCATTTAAGTTAGCTAATAAGAATCTCAAAGTATTTCTTATTTTACGATATATTTCAACATTTTGTTTAATGATTTCATCGCCAATAGTAACATCATTTGAATATTCACTATTTGCAGTTCAAAGTCTCAAAATATCTGCACCATATGTAGCAATTATTTTTGCAGGATCCACAACGTTACCTTTTGATTTTGACATTTTATTGCCTTTTTCATCAAGAACAAATCCATGGGAAATCAGATTCTTAAAAGGTGCTTTACCCATGTAAGCAACAGAATTAATTAAAGAGGAATTAAATCATCCACGATATTGATCTGAACCTTCAATATATAATTCAAATGGTGGTTGTTCACCAACAATGTCCGCAGCCATAAATGAGGAACCGGAATCAAATCAAACATCCATAATGTCATTCTCTTTGGATCAATTTTTTCCTCTATATTTTTTAGGTAAAAGTTCATCTACTTTTTTTTCATATCAAACATTGCTTCCATGTTTAGAAACTAGGTTTATTACAAAATCAAAGATTTCTTCATTCATCACAGATTCTTTATTTTCATCATAGAAAATTATAAGCGGGAGTCCTCATGATCTTTGTCTACTAATCGTTCATTCATTACGATTTCTGATCATCATAGAAATTCTTTTCTCAGCTCAAATAGAATGAAATTTAACATCTTTCAATTCATCCATTATTTTAGGTTTTATATCTTTTATTGAGACAAATCATTGTGGTGTTCCACGATAGATAATTGGCTTGTTTGTTCTTCAATCATGTGGGTATGAATGCTTAATAAATTTCAAGGACAGCAGCACTTCTTTTTTATCTAAAAATTCACCAATATTTTTATTGGCATCTTCATAAAAAAGACCACTAAATTGGCTTCCCTTTTCATTAATCGTTCCATCATCTTCAATATGCATAATCATTTCTAAATTATGTTCCTTACCAAGGATGAAATCATCCTCACCAAATAAAGGGGCGATATGAACTAATCCACTACCTGCTTCTGTTGTAACGTGATGACCAGCAATAACAGGTGCAATAGTGTTTTCAAAAATAGGTACAAAATATTCAATCCCCACCAATTCTGAACCCTTAAAAGTATTTAAAACTTTATAGTCACTTCATCCAATAGTTTCTATTACTGATTCAAGTAAATCCTTAGCTACTATATAATGATCATTATTAGCGAAAAATTTAACATATTCAATTTTTGTATTAACTGCAACTGCTGCATTAGCAATAAGTGTTCAAGGAGTGGTAGTTCAAATAATTAACTTCTCTGATTGAGCAGCAACTTTATTTCCTTTTTCAATAGTTAATGAAACAAAAATTGATGGCGAACGATGATCATGATATTCAACTTCTGCTTCTGCTAAAGCTGATTGAGAAGATGGAGATCAAAATACTGGCTTTAATCCACGATATATTAATCCATCCAAACAGAACTTCTTAAATAATTTTAATTGTTCAACTTCATAATTTTTATCCATTGTCACATAAATATCATTGAAGTCAGAAAGTAATTGTAGTTCTTTGAATTGTTCTTTTTGAATTTCAATTTGGCTTAGTGCATATTTTTCTGCTTCTTTTCTTAATTTAGAAACATTTAAACTTTTGTGAGAAATTTTCATATTTTGAAGCATTTTATTTTCAATTGGTAAACCGTGCGTGTCTCAACCCGGAACAAATGGAGAATAAAATCCATTTGCTGATTTATATCTTACAATTATGTCTTTTAATATCTTATTAAATGAATGTCCAATATGTAATGATCCATTCGCATATGGAGGACCATCATGCAAAATAAATCTTTCATTATTTTTATTTCTTTCAAGAATTTTTATATATATCTTATCTTTTAATCATTTTTTACGAAACTGAACTTCTTTTTCATTTAAGTTTGCTCTCATTGAAAAATCAGTTTCTGGCATATTTAAAGTATATTTGTAATCTTTCTTTTCCATGTTTGAATCTCCAGTTAATTAAATTAAATTATAAATGAAAACAAAATATATTTCAACTTAATGATTTAAAAGTTAGTAACTTATTTGATACCACTTTCACTAAGAGTACTAATCATATGGTTTTATCATATTAGTTTTTTTATGATGAAAAAACTAAATAAAAAACATTAATATTTGGAGGAATAATATGAATTTAATATTAATACATTTTGCATTGAAATATAATGGTGACTTTATAAGCATTTATAATGCCTTAAAAAATAAAGAAATTGTTGATCCATTTGAGATCGATGAGTTAGAAAGAAGAATAAATAATAATGAAATAAGGGCTATAACCATTTTGGATGATGAATATCCTGATCATTTGAAAATAATTGGTAATCCACCTTTCGTTTTATTTTATGAAGGTAACCTTTCATTAATTAATGAAAATTCATTATGTTTAGTTGGAGATGATGTTTCAGAAATGACCTTAAAATATATGCAACAAGCAGTTAAGCAAACATCAAGACATAATATTTTAGTAACAAATTTTTATAAAGGTTTGGAAGAAAAGATTGTTGAATATTATTTAAATAATCAAAATAAAATAATATTCGTTTCAGCAAATGGATTAGCTAAACCATATTTTGCAAGTGAAGTCATTATTAACAGTAATTCGATAATTATTTCTGAATATCCTGATGGTGTAAACGTCAATAAAAAAAGATTAAGAGAAAGAAATAGAATTACATCTGCTCTTAGTGATGCTTTAATAATATTTTCTTCGAAAAAGGAAAGTGGAATTATCAATCTAGTTACCAATTTCTTAGAGCAAGGTAAAGAAATTTATTGTTATCCAGGAAGTCAAGATGAAGAAGATGGTAATAATATTCTAATAAAGGAAGGTGCTAATTTAATTACTTCCATTGATGATATTAGAATAGATAAGTTATAAAAAAAGAGAGAGGGTTATTTCTCTTTAATAATATTGTTATAAACTTACCAATTAATTATTTAACTGCTCTTTTTTTAATAATTACTTCACTGACAGATTTAGGAGCTTTTTCATAGTGATCGAAAATCATTTGATAATTTCCACGACCTGATGTCATAGTTCTTAAATCAGTTGAGTACCCAAACATTTCACTTAGAGGAATATCAGCTTTAATAACTGAGGCACCATCTGGACGAGTTTCATTAGTTTTGATTTGTCCTCTACGACGAGAAACATCACCCATAATATCCCCAAAATATTCAGCAGGAACAATAATTGAAACATCCATAATTGGTTCAAGAATAACAGCCGATAATTGTTCTTTACCATTAGTTAAAGCTTTCGATGCTGCAATTTTATAAGCCATTTCAGAAGAATCGACATCATGGTATGATCCATCAAACAATGTTGCCTTAATATCAATCATTGGATATCCAGCAAGAATTCCTGAAGCCATTTTTTCTTCAAGACCTTTTTGAATTGATCTAATATATTCTTTAGGAATTTTACCACCTACAATTTTATCAACAAATTCAAAACCTTTATCTTCATTTGGTTCGAAAGTAATTCAAACATGACCATATTGACCTTTACCACCAGATTGTTTAATGTGTTTTCCTTCAATATCAGCTTTTTTAGTTATTGTTTCTCGATAAGCAACTTGTGGAGCTCCAACAGTTCCTTCAACACCAAATTCTCTTTTTAGACGGTCTACAATAATCTCTAAATGCAACTCACCCATACCAGCAATAATGGTTTGGCCTGTTTCTTCATCAGTAAATGTTTTAAAAGTAGGGTCTTCTGCCGCAAGTTTTTGTAATCCTAAAGAAAGTTTCTCAGTAGCTGCTTTTGTAGCTGGTTCTAATGCTTGAGAGATAACAGGGTCCGGGAAGTTCATTTTTTCAAGAATAACTTTAGGTTTACCCTCAGAGACAAGAGTGTCACCAGTTGTAGTATTCTTTAAACCAACTGCTGCTGCAATATCACCAGTTCTAACTTCATCAATTTCCTCACGGTTGTTGGCATGCATTTCTAGAATACGACCAATTCTTTCTTTTTGTTCTTTTGTTGAATTATAAACATAAGAACCTTTTGAAAGAATACCTGAATAAACTCTGAAGAAAGTTAATGTTCCAACATAAGGATCTGTCATTATCTTAAAAGCAAGAGCTGAAAAATCAGCATCATCACTAGCAGGCATCTCTACTTCTTTGTCACCTAAATGACCTTTAATAGCAGGAACATCTAGTGGAGAAGGCAAATAATCAACAACAGCATCGATCATCGATTTTACACCTTTATTTTTGAAAGCTGTTCCACAAACTGCAGGGAAAAATTCTGAGGTTAAAGTTGCATGCCTAATCGATTTTTTTAATCTAACAGCATCAATTTCCTTGCCATCAAGTAAATCCATCATTAGTTCTTCATCGAAATCTGCGACAGCCTCAACAAGTTCGTGTCTTTTTAGGGTTGCAATATCAATTAAATTATCAGGGATTGGGATTTCTTTAGCTATTTCTTCAGCAGCACCATCAAATTCTCAAGCTTTCATCTCAACTAAATCAATATGTCCGATAAAATCAGATTCAGCCCCAATATTTCATTGAATTGGAACTGCGTTACCTCCTAATAATTTCCTAACTGAATTAACCGCATATTCGAAATTAGCTCCAGCTTTATCCATTTTATTTACAAAAACGATACGTGGAACTTTATAATTAGTTGCTTGTCTTCAAACTGTTTCAGTTTGAGGTTCAACACCTGATTGAGCATCAAGAACCGCAACCGCACCATCTAACACCCTTAATGAACGTTCAACTTCCACTGTAAAATCAACGTGACCTGGAGTGTCAATAATGTTTATTCTTTTGTCTTTTCATAGGGTTGTTGTTGCAGCAGAAGTAATTGTAATTCCACGTTCTTGCTCTTGAGCCATTCAGTCCATTTGGGATTCACCAGTGTGTGTTTCACCAATTTTATGAATTTTATTTGTATGTAATAGAATTCTTTCAGTTGTAGTAGTTTTACCAGCATCGATGTGGGCCATTATTCCAATATTTCGGTAGTCCTTAATTTCAAATTTTCTTGACATTTTGTTTCCTTTTTCTTTCGTTTATTTATATTAATTTAAATGTAGTCTAACACAATCAATTATTTTTCTGAATCAAGTGAGTTATTAGCATTATTATTTTCAGTGTGATCATTCTTTTCAAATTGACTTCTATTCTCAAAAAGACCATTAATCATAATCATTTTTGAATAGCAATAAGGGCAAGTATTCTTTTTTATAAAAAGAAAATATAACAAACCAAATACACAAAAGAATATAAATAGCATTAAACTAATAATAAGTTGCTCTTGACTATATTTAGGTGTTTCAATTTCTTTACAAGAATTACAATACATCATAAATTATCATCTAAAGTGAGCGAACGCTTTGTTAGCCTCAGCCATTTTATGTGTATCTTCTTTCTTCTTAACAGATCCACCAATTCCTTTAGAGGCATCAATTATTTCATTAGCTAATCTTAAATCCATAGTTTTTTCTGTTCTAAGTCTTGAATAATTAATTAATCATCTAAGTGTAAGTGTTTGCTTACGACGAGCAGAAACCTCAGAAGGAACTTGATAGTTTGTTCCACCAATACGTCTTGTTCTAACTTCAAGTTGAGGTGTTATATTTTCCACAGCTTTTTTAAATACTTCGATTGGTTCTTCATTAGTTTTTTCTTTAATAATTTCAAATGCTGAGTATAAAATTGATTCAGCTGT